>NZ_CP048881.1 GCF_011009015.1 Spartinivicinus ruber | reverse complement strand
GGACGTTTTGCATGAAAAAATATCTTTTAGGATTATCACTATTAGCTTTTGTAAATACCTCTTTTGCTGATATGTCGGGAGAATGGTCTTTAAAGTACGACTATAATTGTGATGGAACTAGTGCAGATGCACGCTATAGATTCAAAACTGATGGTACTTGGAAACGTGTAGACGGGTCTCCACATGGAGTATATTTAGATTCTGGAAATATGCTCATTTTGCTTTTTTACTCTCCAAATAGCGACTACCCCACTACTTACTCTGGTCGAAAAGAGTCTTTTGACAGATATAGAGGCATTATGCGCAACTGGGATGGTACTTCAGGCTGCTTTACTTTAACTAAGAGTGATAATTTAGATTCTGAAAATCAAATAGAACATATTGAAAACTAACCACCCTACCCCACCAGCTGGTGGGGTAGCAAATCACCCAACCGCTTCAACAACGCCTTACCTTTAGCTGCTCTGCCTGACTATGATCTTACCAGATGATGGTTTTAGGCGTGAGAGGACAAGGCTTAGAACGTCGGTACGAAATTCAGAAATTGCAGTGGTTTAATTCACTTAATATATGTATATTTTGCACTTTTTAAAGCAAATTTTTTGGTGGTACTCAATGAAGTTTTTAAAATATTTATTTATTTTCTCTCTATTTTGTATACAAAGTATCTGCAATGCAGATTTCATTGATGATAGAGATAGTACTTTACGGGTAGGAACAACAGGAGATTACGCACCTATCAGTTTTGCTAATGAACAGGGACAGCTAAATGGATTTGCAATTGATATGGCAGAGGCTTTAGGTAAACACTTAAATGTAAAAATCCAGTTTGTTAAAACTTCATGGCCTACTTTATCACAGGATCTAAAAGAGGATAAGTTTGACATAGCAATGGGTGGAATAACATATACTCAGTCTAGAGCAAAGGACTTCCTGTTAACAAATAAAGTAATTGATAATGGTAAAGTAGCTCTAGTACGCTGTGACGATATTAATAACTATCTTAATGAAGAATTAATTAATCAATCTTCTGTTAGAGTTGTCGTTAATCCTGGTGGAACAAATGAAAAATTTGTTAAATCAAGACTACTTCAGTCTCATGTTATTAATACAAAAAATAACTATGTCCCCTTTGGTATGATTTTGGAAAATAAAGCAGATGTTATGGTAACAGACCTTATTGAAGCACGCTATCAAAGCAGGTTACATAAAGGTAAGCTTTGCGTAGCAAATGATACCCCCTTTACTGGAACATCCAGTTATAAAGTTTATATGCTCCCAAAAGTCAGTAACAACCTACTTTCAAAGGTAAACAAATGGTTACGTATAGTTGATATTAACTCCATCACAAAAAAATGGAAAATTGATCCATAACTTTCATCACAAGAATGAACGAAACTATCTTTTCTCACTACACTGGATAATGGTTACAAGTGTCAAAGGCACTCCTCTAGAACGGAGGAAATGGCAGTGGTTTGCACTTTCAACATCAAAACTGCTTCACCAACACCTAACGCATCAGGTGAAGCAGTATTCTGGTAAAACTAATCCTTACTAAAGTGAGTTTTCATATCACCAAAAAGCTCCCTATATTCAGGTGTTTTTTTAAACTCCTTTAGCATTTGATTAATTAATTCCAAATCTGTTTTTGGCGTTGTCTTCTTACTAAACATAAAATGAACGGGGTCATCATTAACTACAAATGGCAAAAATTCAATATCATCATATTTACCTAGTTTTTTTGCCATTGCTGTGAGATATACCTTATCATGTAGTATTGCATCAATTCGCTTTAAAGAAAGCATAGAAAAACGGTTTGAAACTTCTGTAACGCCACTAATTAAACTTTTAAATTCTTTATTTTTCTTAAGCTCATCAAATTCTTCACCAAACCAATTACTCAAAACTACTGCTATTCGCATTTTATATTTAATTACATCTTGCAAACTTTGTATTGGCCACTTGGGCGCTTCGTTCTTTCTAATCATGAAACGCATTTGCTCATTTCGATAAGGTACCGAGAAATAAGCATACATAGATCGTTCTTTAGTTTTTGAAGCAACCAAGGCTACATCAGGCACCCCATTTTTTAGCCCCATAACAATACGGGACCAAGGCATATTGACAAGCTCTATTTTACAACCCGCTTTCTCAAATACTTTTCTTACCAGCTTGATATCCAGCCCTTTTACCTCAGAGCCTTCTGTTGTATACATAAATGGGAAAAACTCACTATATCCAATCATATAGCTTTCTTTACTGCATGCAGATAATTTTGAACTGAGTAGAAAAGAGATGCTAAGCACCAAAAGGAGGAACCTATACAAATAATGCATTATCACACCCCAATTGATTTCACAGTTTCAGTTACAACTTCTTCAACAACGCCTTACCCTTAGCTGTCAACCAAACCAACTTAAAGCGTTTGTCGTCTTTATTCTGCTTAACTTTGATTAGCTTAACGCTACCTGCTGAATCCCTCCCCTCTTCCAAACGACGGATAGTGGTTGCCACGTTTTTCTCATTAACACCCATGAATTGAGATAGCTCGGAAACTGAGCAGCCTTCATTGTCATTAATGCTCATCAGGGTGGCTAGGGTTCGAATAGTTATGCGTGGATGTTCTTGTGATAGCTTGGTAAGTTTTTTTGTAATCATCATTGATACTTCTTATAGTTTTGTTTCAGGTTGAAGTACCAATAATAATGGCAGAGAGCTGACGAATAGCAAGGGCTATGAGGCTGCCACTGTCAACTTTATACCTTTTAACAAATCCACATTCGAAGTACATGCAACTTACATTCAAACTAAAACTATCTATATTTCAATTACATGCACTTTACATGCACATTTAATACATAACGAATTTGAATTTAATTTAAAAGTGAATTATATTTATACTGAATGTGCATTATATGAACATTTAATGTATATTATTTATACATTAGGTGTGGGGGGAATCTATGATTATCTTAGTTGGTGGGCTCAAAGGCGGTCCAGGCAAATCCACAATTGCACAAAATTTAACAGTTGGCTTTATACAATCAGGTCTTGATGTTTTGCTAGTTGATGCAGATCCGCAAGCAACTTCAGCGAAATGGGTTGAGCGTAGAAACTCATTAATAGACAGCGGTGAGAACATACCACAAGTTTTTTGTGATCAGCGCACCGGAAATATACGACATGATCTCTTAGACAGAGCTAAAAGGTACGATGTTGTTGTCGTTGACGCTGGAGGCTGGGACTCAAGGGCATTTCGTACCGCACTAACTGTAGCCAACTTGTTTTATGTTCCCTTTCAAGTATCAAGGGCCGACTTAGAAACACTGCCCGATTTATGTACAAATATAGCTGAGGCAAAAGACTACAACCCTACGCTAACTAGCAAAGCAATTATATCTAGAGCCCCAAACATCCCCGGAGGCAGAGAGCTAAAACGTGCTAAAGAGTTATTAGGGGATAAAGACATCAGTGACTATTTAGAGCTATCTAATGTGGTCATTAGAGAACTAAAAGTTTTTCGCGATGCATTAGACGAAGGCAGAAGTGTATTAGAAATGCCTACTAACAATGCAAAAGCCTGTATCCAGCTTTTACTTCAGGAGATAGCAGGTCATGAGCTCGCTGCTTGATATCAAAGATAAAATTAAAAACCAAAATAAAGCACTTGCAGACAAAAATGCTGTTGATGAGTCTGCTATTGAAAAATTTGCAAACGCTGCTGCAGATGGACAAAAAGAACCTGCCCCACAAGAAAGTGAAAGCCACTATCCTTGGGAGCAATTTGATTCATCTCCAAAAGCTAAGGCAACAAGACATATTCAGTTTCCAGTTACTGAATATGAATTAGCTGTATGGAACTGGATTGTAGACAATGACCCTCATGAAAGGTCAGGCCGAAAATTAGGCCGGAAGCTTTTTAGGGAAAAGGTTTTGCAAAAGTTTTTAGATGAATTAAATAAAGATTAAAACCACATTCAATGCATATGCAATCTGCATGTACTTTAAATTTGCTATGCATTGGCTTCCTTTAACTTCTTAAATCTTAGTAATTTTAATCCACATTAACAGCGAATTTATTTTGCATGTAATTTACATTCAATGTACATGGAAAGCGAATTAAAGGTGCTCACCATGCAACACCGCCACCCTAAAACTAGGTTGCAACTCTTATTTGCCTACACCGGGGCGACACTGAGTGTCACTCTATCTATAGCTTTGTCCGTTCTATTGTTCTGGAGCATTTCAGAGAACAACTACTACAGTGCTCTGTTTGCTGGTTTAGCTTTAGCGTTTGAGTTAGCCAAGTTCATGGCCTTGCCAGAGATCGCACGACGCAAGCAGCGCAAAGATTGGATGGGTGCACTAAGTGCCACTCTTTTATTTGTCACTCTTGCAACAGCTAGCATCTTGGGTTCAATAGGTGGCCTACAGAGTGACACTCAACGAGTTCAAGCAAACATTGCTGAGCAAGAGCAAAAAAGGGTGTCACTCATTGAGCAACGACAGTTGTTGTTAGATGAGATTGCAGAGAATCAGAAAGCCATTGATAAGTACATTGCTTTGAATCGAATCAAAAACTTTGCTCAGCCATTGCAGCAAAAGAATAAGGCTTTGCGCCAACAAGCAGCAGACATGCAAGAGCAAATCAATACGGTAGGTGTTGCCCATGAGACACCTATGACGGCGTTACTTGGTGCTATTGCCACGGCGGTTGGTAAAGACAAGGCAACAGTTCAGGTGTATGTGTTCATACTGCTAGCTGTTCTGCTCGATTTGGTGGCTAGCTTCTTTATTGAGTTGATCCGTGAGGAAAACCAATTCAAGGCATCATTGGTTAAGAAGAAACCACAAGCAACCAAGATGGAGGAGGGTGTCACCCCGCCAAAGCCCAGAAAGCCCAAGCCTAAGAAGAGTGTCACTCTGGAAAAGCCCAAACCAACGCCACCCAAGTTAACAGTAGTGAAGCCTGAAAAGAGTGACACCCCAGTTGTTGAAACTACACAACTGGAGTTGCCTGTTGAGTCAAATGTAATCAACATCAAGCGAGCTTCCGCTTTAGAAAAGTACGCCATTGTTAAAGAAGCCGTTTCAAAGTTGGATGTAGGGGAGGGTGTCTATAAACGGCAAATGATGAAGGCTTTTCAGCTTGGTCAGAAAACCGTTGATAAACACTACAGGTGGCTAATGAGAGACGGGCTAGTTGTGCAGGATACTGATACTAAGTTGTTTTATCGGGCAGCATAGCAATAAGCGTGATTCAGTCACGCTTATTTGGCTTGAGACACTTTAAATGTCTCAAATTCTTCGCCAAAATTTTCTGGTATATTTACCTGCTGACTTAATATCAAGGTTTTTAACGTCTCAAACATATAATATTTACGAAGCCAGTATTCGTTATGGACTAGAGAACAGCTTGCCCGAGCAGCTTCATCTAGTACTAAATAATAAAAACCAGTAATCGAAGTAAGAGAACTACCTTTTTCTTTTTGTATTGGAACAAATATCATATGAAAACCTCATTAAAGTTAAAGAATTATTTTTATCACCAAAAAATATAGAAAAACAGTGAATATTCTTTAACTAGAATATTTCACTAAACCACTATTATTACTCTGGAAAATAAGAATATAACGAAAGGCGGAATAATCCGCCTTACAAATTAGAAAACGGTTGAGAGCGCAGCGATTTAACAGCTAGCTCTGGGTTAACCGCAAAAATCCGCAATAACGCTTTTGCTGGTCCAGTAGGGTGTCTACGCCCTTGCTCCCAATTTTTAAGAGTACGCTTGCTTATACCAATTAGCATGGCAAAGTTATCTTGGTTAAGGCCCAGCTTTTCACGAATAGCTTTAACATCAGGCTCTGGATACTCTGTTATTCTAACAGCTGCTTTTTTGCCTTCAATTATGTCATCTACTTCCTGTGCACTTTCTAGAAGCTCATCAAATTGTTTTTTGTCCATAGTAAAACCTTTATTAAAAAAACAGCCCTGGGCTAATACCAAACCTGTTGCTTAAAGCAATGATGTGTTGTTTGGTTAGGTTACGTTCGCCTTTGAGAATTTTAGACATCAAGGTTTTATCGCCAATTTCGGGAAAATCTGAAAGTGTCAGCTGGTGCTGATCAATTATCAGTCTTAACATAGCAATGTCAGCCGGTCCCTTGTGTGCTTTTTTCTCGAACTTGGCTAATGCTTCGTCCTTGTCTTCATATTCACCAATTGACTTGCTTAGCATATCAATAAGCGTGTTTTTTGGGTCGTCCGGGTTGTCGCTAACTTCTTCTAGCAGTTCTTCAACTAGCGCTAAGGCGTCTTCGTAGTGTTCCTCATCAACGATATGTAAATAAGGTGCAGCGACTGAAGCAAAGCTTTCAAAGGCGTTTTTTACTTCTGGATTAATCATAACTCACCTCGTTTATATCGTTGGGTTAACCTGTCGTATTCTTTATGGGTAACTATGTGCTTCACATACATTCTATTTTGCACAAACTCAATAAAGGCAATCAGCCTTAAATTATTACCTCCTATATCAATCACCCACCATTTATCTTTGTATTTAAAGTTATCTAGAGAAGGGAATAGCTTTCTCATTTCATCAGGGCTATTAAATGTTGCCCGTTTTAGCACCCTATACAGGTCCATAATTGCTTGCCGCTCATTGGGGTATTTCCTGGCAGCTTCATTAAATGGACGCTTTGAAATTATATGCATACATTTTAACCTTGGTTGACATATTGTCAACCCTAAATCAGAGTTGACATATTGTCAACTGAATTTTTCTATAAAAAATTCCTTTTCCACCTTTAAAATCAATTGATCATTAGGCGAATTTCGCCTAATATGTCGCTCAACGGTGGCACACAGAAAGCCACTCATTCCCGAGGGGGCTAGTTGATGCCACCAGGTAGTAAGCGGAATGAGACTTTCAGATGTTGCAACTATTAAGACTAACTTTCCTGAAGCGCATTTTTGGTTAGTTCGTCGAGGCTCAGCAAAAGCCTGTGGTCAACCCACCCGCGAGTTTAACCCCGAGCATATTGGGGTAAGGGTAGAAAGGATTGATTTACTATTACCTGACTACCTTTATTATGTGTTTCATTACATACACTCGACGGGACAATGGGAACCAAAAGCAACAGGTTCTTTGAGTCTAGTTAACATCAGGGTTTCAGACGTAAAGCAAATTACTCTGGTGCCACAATAAAGGGAGGGGCGAAAGCCCCAACTTTTAAAGGGTTAGAGGCAATGAAAATCGATTTACCTAGCATTGATGAGCAAAAGAAAATTATTTTAGAGGAAGGTAATAAGGCTGCTATTCGTCAACTTAACGCAAACCTTAAGGCACCTATTATGCCTAAGCAGACCGAAATTGACGAAAGCAAATACCCTAATACCCATTTGCTTAGAGAAACTGAAGGCTGGGAACCGCCACACCCTGATATTGTTGGTGCTTATTTTCGGCACTTTCAGAGTTGTTTCTCTGCTTATAACTCAGACAAGCGATTAGCTGAATTATTAGGTGTAACCAGTGATCGGCGTGTAAGGGAGTTTAAACAGGGTAAAAACAAAGTGCCGTATGGTGTATGGCGTAAGTTTCTGGTTATGACTGGGCAAGTGCCACAAGATGTAATACCAGTGTTGGCCATTTTTCAATAATAGCTAGGAGGCTCAGCCCCCCTAGCACCCCTTACTGTTATGGCCAGTACAAGGCTGGCCAACACTAACAAAAACCCACCGACAGTACAAGTTTTGTACACCTCTTGCTGTGTAGCAGTGCTACATAATTGTTTCCCGTGGAACATCGTATGTCACAAACGATAGGTCGCGCCGACATTGACTGCATAACTTTCCCATTCCACTTCATTTAGTTTAATAGTTGAAGTGGTTCCATCTGCGAAGAACGTTTTATCCTTTCCAGCGTCTGTTTCAAAATATTTGTAGTCAATCGCAACATCTAAGGTGAGCTGATTGGTCAGGAATTTTGAGTAGCTCAATTTAATGGTATAGCCATTGCCATTGGCTTTATGGGTAAAGCTTTTGGGGTGCTGAAAATCCGTGCGTAATTTCCAGTCAGCGACGGCATCATAGTCATAATCGTGATACTGAAAGCGGAAAGCCAGAATGCGATCAGCGGTAGTATCTTGGATATGGACACCTGCCCAAGGACCTTCCCATTCAGTGTCATAACTGGTGACATCGCCTGCGGTAAAGCTCGATGATGGAATAACGCCCCTAACGTCAGTATCGTCTATGTGCTGGGCATGATACGAATAACCAATTAACGGGGTCAGCGTAAGATTAAAATAATCAGTCTCTGCGAGAGGTATAGGTAAGCCGAAACCAATGCTGTAATCCCTGACATGGCTATCCTCGGTATCCGAATAGGAGCGGCTGAATTCGTTATTTTTACCTGAGCTGGCGTAGTCTGAATCCCGGTTTTCGCCATCTTTGATTTTACCGTAATTAATGTCCAGTTCGGTATACAGCTGTGATGCCTCTTGGCTATCAAAATGGATGGTCATATCCGCATGGCCGGACAATTGATAAATTTCGATATCATCCCATGACAACTCCGAAAGCACATCAATCCCACTGGTAGCAATACTCCAGGTAAGTTCATCCATTCGATAACCAGCAGAGAGGGAGGTATTGATATCCACGTTTTCAAGGGCGTGAACCGAGGTTGCTGCACTGAGGGCAGCGAGCAAAACAATCTTTGCTAATGTCATTATTAAACTTCCTTATACAGACTTTCAAAGCAACCATTTTATATAGCACCTGTATTATAAAAGGCTGGCCGCTGTCGGCAATTAAGAAAGACGACATGCTGGTCATAAAACCATCATCACCCAGCGTCCCCGTCATCTGTTTTTTGGCGGTTTTTGGGGGCTATGGGCTATTTTTGTTTAGAATAAACTAATTTAGCCAATATCAAGATAAGGAATACGTATTACGGTTTTTGATAACATACTACAGGTTTTGTATGAAATCCTCCGATTCCTGAAGTTATCGGCTGGTTTTGAAATGGCTTGAAGGGTATGGGTGGGAGAAAGAGCACTCAGCAAACCTCTAACTCACTTACATCAGAAAAACTATAATGAAGAAAGGAGCACATCGTAAGCTGTTAGAATTTTTAATAGCTTATGGGCTAGTGAAATATGGATGTAATCTAATGAAAAAATTTTGTATTCTAATAGCAATCTGTCTAGGTGTATGGACACATTTTTCAAAAAATTCACAACTCCTTCAACCTAATAAAATTAGTTTTTCAACTGCAAACTATACTAGTACTCATAATTTTAAATGTGATGGCCGAGAATATTGTAGCCAAATGACCTCAAGAGCAGAAGCAGAGTTTTTTAATAAAAACTGTCCTAATACAAAAATGGATGGTGATCATGATGGCAAACCATGTGAAAATGATTCTCGCTTTTAAACCTCCGTTTCACTAGAAACTTACCTATGCCTAACAACGGCTACTCTGTGTCGCTTTTTTCTCCTACTAACTAGCTTATCAGCAGGTTTTGAAGGGACTGTAGGTCAGATAGGTTGGGGAGGGAGCAGGAAGGAGACAAGAATTACCTGTACAAATATCAATCAAGCCTCAAATTATATAAACAGTGCATTTTTTATCAATCTATAATAAAAATAGAATGTTGTACAAATTGAAACAGCAGTCTTCTGTCAAAAAAACTGTTTATTTAAAATAATATGATAAAATTTTTAATATCACTATTATTATTAGGAGTATTACCTTTATTGCAAAGTTGCATGACAGTGCACTATGTGAAATTAGATGCCGTCAAATATTCTGATCAATCTGAAATCTATAATAATGGTAAAAAAACTATTATTTCTCAAAAAAAACATTTTGTAGCTTTAGCGCCTTATCAAGAAATATATTATTCAAATACTAAAACGTCATTTGTTTTATTTATCCAAAATATGGGGGAATACCCAGTTACAGTTAGTCCCGATAATGTTCAGGTTACGTTCATCAATAATACACCTGGACAGCCGCAAAAAAATGTTAAAGTACAGTCTTACAATGAAATAATGTTAGAAATCGAAGCTGAGGAAGCTAGACAGCGACAAGCTGCTGCCTGGACTGCAATCGCAGGAGCTTTAAACGCTCTAAGTGCAGCTACTTCTACCTCAACGACATATAGTAGTGGGACTGGTTATGGATCTTACAATTCAAATAGTTATGGTACTTATGCAAATACACCATACTCAATTAATACGTTAGGTAATGTTTCAGGTAATTATAGTGGTTACTCAACCACTACCACCTATGATCCTACAAAAGCACAAATCCTGGCAAACCAAAATAATCAGAATTTCCGCAATAACTTAAATAACATTGCTATACAAGCCCAATCTAGTCGTCAGTTTGTAGAAGAATTGGTAATGCAGACTCAAACGATCATGCCAGGGGGAAGTCATGGTGGACTTGTAGTAACCGACACTCGTGATATGAATCATAAGATCGAGGGAGCATTTCAAGTAGTAGTAACAGTTGATAAAGAAGAGCACAACTTTACGATCAATAGAAAATATCATAACAACCAGCAGTAGGTTTTTTACTGACATACTGACTAACATGAAGCCAATCTGTCATATATATATCCTGGTAGCTACCTTTAATTAGTATGATCAGAAGTATTCAAATTGGCAGGAAAATAAAAATCAACTAGTATTCACAAGGAATAAGTTGATAGCTACTATTTACAAACTAACATTTATATAGTGGTTTAAGTCCCAGCGGGCTAAAGGACGCGGCGTACGTTAAGAGAAATAAGATGAAGAGGCGAGGTGTCGCCTATCCGACTATATAAAGCGGCTATGTCCAAATAGAAATAGAATTTTTAATATGAAGGTAGTTGACCTAATTCTATTAATTATAATTTTTCTATCTGGTTGTGGGCAATCAGCACTTGATACATGCACTGACAGTAAGTCTTACTTGTGGAATTCTGATATCAAGGACAATAAATATAAGGGAAATGAGCGATATTGGAATGCAATAAAGGAGTGTGAAAATCTACATGGATAGTTATGGAAAAGTAGCTATAAAACCTTATAAGTTACACCCTTTACCAATATCAATGACAAGAGTTTTTTTCTATTTAGTTTTAGTTTTCACAAGTATATATACTTGTGCAGACGAGTTAACCGACCAGCAAATTAAGCAGCTTATTATACAAAACTCTATCCAGTCATATCCTGCTAGCTGTCCGTGCCCATATAATTCAGCTAGGAATGGTAGTAGTTGTGGAAAGCGCAGTGCATGGACCCGAGCGGGTGGATATGCTCCTTATTGCTACCCTTCAGATATCTCAGAAGAAATGGTGAGTGAATATAAAGCTAAATTCAAAGTTACCAAAAACTGACTAACTTTTGTATAAAAGTTAGTCGGTTTATTCCAGCTAAATCAATCACTTAGGGATTTGCTACACAGCAGCATTAATGGGAAGAGAAGTGTGATTCTGACTTGAGCCTTATCGTGAACCACACTTGAGAGTGATTCTGTTGCCAAAAGCTATTGGGATAGGGTTTAACAGGAATCATCAACAGGCGCTACACAAGTATTAGAGCCATCATAGCAATACTGGAAGCCTCCTGTCCGGCGTCACAAGCTGAACTACAGTTTGAGCACACAGCCCCACAGTCAGTCTCACAGGCTAATTGTGATGAAGCTATACAAGCTAAAGTCGAAAAAAGCATTTACTTCGTTTTGATCAGACTTCTCTTCAGCTGAGACAATCATCCCTTGTTGACTTATCACTAATAGTAAACAAGTCAGTATTATTTTTTTCATAACTACAGTCCTTTGTAATTAAGATAGTTTTTGCTCACTAACGACTTATAGTACAGCTTCAGATTTCATACAAAACTCCAATGTGTAAGCTATTCTTCTTAAATGAAGTAATCAGCAAGTAGTTAAAAAGTAAACCATGACTATTAAAAAACTAATGGCTCTTATATGTGGCGTCAATGTACTGCTTATTATATTTGCAACAGTTTTGGTTTTTAGCCTCAATGCTAAAGTTGATAAATATACTAATGCAGCAAACATACGTTATGAATCATACCTAAGAGCAGATGAACTGCGCCAAAGCTCAGATGACCTAACCCGCTTAGGTAGAACATATGCCATAACAGGTGATAATAAGTATGAGAAAATGTATTTTGACATTCTGGATATTCGTAATGGTAAAAAGCCTAGACCAGAAAACTATCATCAAATTTATTGGGATTTAATAATCAACTATGGTGATAAGCCACGACCTGACGGTAAAACCGAAAGCCTCCAGTCGATTATGCAAACCCTAAACTTTACCGAAGAAGAGTTCAAGCTACTAGAAGTCGCCAGAGCTAATTCAGATGCGCTTGTAAGCCTGGAAGTTAAAGCTATGAATGCTGTTAAAGGCAAATTTGCAGACACTTCAGGTCAGTATACCGTTAAAGGAGAACCTGATTTCAAGTTAGCAAGAGAGCTATTACATAGCGAACAGTATCATCAGGAAAAAGCCAAAATAATGGCCCCAATCGACCAATTCTTCCAACAACTAGAAGATCGTACTCTGCAAAGTTTGAACAATACAAAAGACTCAGTAAAAAATCAGCTTAAGTTAGCCATGTTAATCATGGTACTACTGTTAATTTTAGCAGTAGTAGGCTTTTTTATTATTCAAAGCAGAGTCAGCAAGCCAATTAAAGATGTTTCAGATGTATTACGGGATATTGGTGATAATGCCAATCTAACATTAGAACTAAAGTCAGATGGTAATGATGAAATCAGTCAAGTCGCAAGGTATGTTAATACAATGACCAAAAACTTTAGATCTGCTATTGCTGATATCAATAAAATTAGTACATTGGTTCAATCTCTTGCTAATTCAATTACTGCATTCACCCAAAAAGGACACCAGCTGAGTAGCCAACAGAAGTCTGAAACTTCTATGGCTGCTACTGCAATAGAGGAAATGAGCACAACATTAAATGAAATTGCTAAAAGTACATCAGAAGCAAGCAATTGTTCAGATCAAACGAATAATTACGCAAATGATGGCAAGAGAGTAATTAATGACATGGTAAAACAAGTTCAAAGCTTATCTAATGAGTTTGATGCCACATCTACTGTCATTAATGAACTTGCAAAAGAAAGCAATAAAGTCAGTAGTGTACTAACTGTCATCAAATCTGTTGCTGAACAAACCAATCTATTGGCATTGAATGCAGCAATTGAGGCTGCCCGTGCAGGAGATCAAGGACGAGGTTTTGCAGTGGTCGCAGATGAAGTGCGCGCATTAGCTCAAAGAACCCAAGAATCTACCCTAGAAATCGAAGAAATGATTGAACAACTTCAAGTTAAAGCATCAGATGCTGTTAACTCAATACAATCAGGTGCTGAAAGCCTTACTGAAACAACTAGAATCATTGAAGAAGCTGATTCAGCTTTGACAAATATCGCACAATCAATGGATTTACTCGCTAATCTCACTTCAACAATAGCTACAGCAATAGAGGAGCAAACATCTGTGAGTATGGAAGTTAGTTCTAATATTGTTAATATTGACCACAATTCAGAAGAAGCCATGTCTGGCTTTTCAGATTTAAAAGCATCAGCTGAAGAATTAAAAAATGCATCAGACAAAATGAATGTTTCAATAAAACTATTTAAAGTGTGAGATTAAGTCAAGGCATCTACACCTTTATTAGCAGCTAAATCTCATACAAATACAGCTCGTGGATCTCCTTCTCTTCAATGCCTAAATAGTCCAAGGTTTGTTTCTGCGTAGCATGCCCAAAGGCTTCCATCAGCACGGGCACCGGGGCGTTGTTACCTTTCCGCTGCCAGTAGCCCCAGGTCTTGCGTAGGGTGTGGCTGCCGTAGTTGCCTTTGAGTCCTACGTTACGGCACCACTCCTTTACCATCCGGTTAACAGTGGGTACAGTAATGGGTCCGCGTTGCCCCTGAAATAGTAGGTCGTCAGGTGCATAGTCTCGGCTAGCCAGTAGTTGTTGTATTGCATCGGTGGCGGCTTGGTTCAGTACCACCTTGCGATATTTTTTAGTTTTTTTCTGTTTAATATCTAAATAAGAACCGTGCTCGATCATGTGCACTTGCTGAGCACGAATTGATAATAATTCATTGGCACGAAATGCCGTATTAATTCCCAACGTAAAAATACAATTCTCTCGTGGTATATCTTCTAATAATTTTTTAATTCGGGTGATGGCGCGTTTGTCGCGAATGGGTTCGACTTTGATTTGTGACCCTTTGCGTGGATAGTTCGGATTCTGACCTTTTGCCATGAGTTAGTCACTCGTCGTATTTTACTCAAAAGTTGAGGTAAGTTAACCAGTTTTTCGTTGAGGGGCAAGGTCAAATGTCATCCAAATGGGCGGTAGGCTAGGATTGGTAAGGCTTGTAGCGATTTAGTAACTCACTAACTTTAAGGTAAAAGTTAGTGAGTTTTGAAGGGGTTGAAATTTGGCCAGACACAAGCTGTATTACATGTAATAAATAATAGACAATTCAAAAATATTTAACTTTAAAAATAATTAATCAACTAGTTTTTATATATATGAGTTAATATTTTAATTAATAAATTATGAAAGTCTATTCCTCATTCTATAATTCATTAAATTTCAAACGCTCTGGGTTATCACTCTCAGATATATACAAGCGTTATGCATTGTTATTTGATAATATCATATTCAATAAATATGGCTGCCCTATAGGTAATTCAAAAATAGACGATTTTCAATCTATACCGGAATTTGCCGCATTACTATGCCAAGGACGAAAAGATGTATCTGAAAGAAATAAACTTAGTAAAAACAAGAAATTTCAAAGCCTTTTTATCGATATGGCAGATGTAGTAGAGGACTATGAAAAAACCCTTGAGACAGCCGGTTCATATGTTGTAAAAACTCATGATGAAGCCATATCTAAGGCAGCTGTGGATATAGCTAAAGATGATTCCGCAATAGGAATTCATAATCATAGACAAGAATATAAGTCTATAGCAATTTGTGCTGGAGATATTAGAAGTGATTTAGCTTTTAATCATATACTTAAATCTAGATTGGAAGACTTCTATATTAATCTTCCTCCTGTTGTAGTATATTCAATTAGTCTTAACGATAGTTTTCAATCTTATATTGAAAGCCTGTTTGAAACAGAAATATTAATTCCAAATTTTTCAGAGTTAACCTGGGATCAAATCCTCGAACTAAGAGAAGATCGAAATATAAAAAATTTTAGGGACAAATTTTTTTCACTTGATAGAATTGACACCTCTATAGATAATACTTTGAGAGATGAACTCAATAAATCCCTATGGGATATTGCTAAAAGCTGTAAGTCAAGTATTTTTAAGGTTACCCTTATGAGTGTACTTTCCAACATACCACTTCCCATTCCATTCAACCCATTTGGTATATATTCGGCTGGAAGAGATATAAGTAAACAAGTTAAAATTAATAATTCGTGGTGTTACTTTATAGATTCAGCTAAATCAATGGCTAATTCTAACCCTAAGTAGTTTGTTAGGAAAAAAGTTTATCTAGAAATGGGAATTGTTTAGCGCACACTGTTTTAATGGTATTTACAATATTTACACCTTCAGAGCCGTCACCCCCTCTAAAACTGAAGAATTTTTAAGTAAATTACTAATGACTGCTTGATTTTACTGAAGCCTTGACCTCGACCAGCCTAAAATAATAACTTTTGAGGCATAGCCAAAAGTTATAACATTGTTGACACTACGTATATACTCAAGATACAATTGTTATAACAAAGTATCAACAATGGTCAAACTATGAGAACTACCATCAGAAAGATTGGTAATAGCTCAGGGGCTATTATTCCTGCGGCTTTACTCAAAAAATACAACCTCACAGAAGGTGATGCAATCAACATCGAGGAAAACGGCAGCAACATAGTGATTAGCCCAGTCACTAAGCGACCTAAGTATAAACTTGATGAGTTGTTAGCTCAGTGCGATTCAAATGCACCCGTATCAGAAGAGTTATCAGACTGGGATAATTCACCGGCAGTAGGGAATGAGATTTGGTAAAGCGAAATCAGTTTGAACGCGGCGATATTGTTCGCGTATCCTTGAATCCTGTTGTAGGTAATGAAGTTCAAGGTGATTTTAGACCATGCCTGGTGCTCTCCCCTAGCAGTTATAACCGCTTAGGAACTGCATTCGTTGCTCCTATTACCCAAGGTGGGAATTACTCCCGTTACCAAGGCTTTGCAATCCCTTTAATGGGTGCAGGCACTGAAACACAAGGGGTAATTTTAGTAAATGGGGCGCGAATGCTTAATTTAGCGGCGAGAAAAGCAAAGAAGGTAGAAACCGCACCTGATGATATAGTGCAGGAAGCATTAGCACGATTAGCAGCAATTTTAGAGTAATTAATGGATATGAATGCAACAACTGAAAACCCATATGTGAGTTTTTCCAGAGAAGCATTAGCAGGAGACGAACATAGCGAGTCTTATATTCATGGGTATGCAGCTGTTATTGCTGATGCCAATGAAGGTATAGAGCTTAGTTTTAAGGAAGAATTTCTAGTTAACCAAGAAGCCTATAATGCTGGAATTTTAAAAGCGAGAGTAGATTTAGATCGGGGTAGAGTGCAACTCAATGACTGTATAGTTGAGCAAGAAACTATTGAAAGCAGCATCGAGCACCATGACAGATATGAGCTTTTTGAAGTTAAGCCAAATAGTGTTTATTGCCCACCATCAAGAACTATTGAAAGTCTTGTTCAAAGCTTAGAAAACCCTATGAGTTTTGAAGGTTTCTTTGAAGATTATACCTTTCGTATAGCGCGGATACAGCCATATGGTGTGGAATATCAACTAGATGCTTGCCTAAGAATACTTGATGAGCAAGGAGAAAAAGTTGATGAAGGACTATACAACATTATTTGTGTAACCCCATTTAATGACAAATTCAAAACTGCAATTAATAAACCTACTGCTGTTCTAGTTGATATTTATTTTAATGAAACAAAAATCGTTAAGCGTACAGCTTTTAGCACAGGTTTGCATTTAGGCTTAAGGTAGGAGACCTAAAGTTTTCAGTTTTTTCTACCTTCCCCCTTGATTATAGAGGCTTACAAGGGGGATAGTGGATCTCAATCCACCATAATATCAGAATCGTCACTTATGGGGGTTCTTAGGCGTACCCCCATAAGGCTTTACCATCAATCTAACTCGGGGTCTAACAGAGAAAGGTTCTAACTGATCTATGTTTTGTGCACGGAGTACTAAAACTAGCCTCAAATTGAAACATTACACTTATTTTTAGATCACATTTCAACCAAATCTATCAGAATACTGTACAAGATGAAATAAGCTAACTACTTGATTTTGCTTAATATATTGGCTTAGATGTGGGAGCTTTATTAAGTCTAACAGTAGCTTATAAGGAAATTATGGGTTTCTAAGTACTTTTCTTTATTCGTAAGTGTTTTTCTGGATTTGTAAGTGTTTTTCTGGATTTGTAAGTGTTTTTAGGATAAAACTAAGATAGGCTTCATCCCTAGTATTAAGTAATAAACTGTGTATGTAAAGGTAAAAATGAGAGCAATAGGATATAGTTACCTAAATAAACACTATAATCTGCTACTACCAAAGCTGAACGTTGAAGTCTATCAAGACCCCAAAGCTGAAGTAGAAAGTACCATAAAATATGGTGCATCGAAACGGAAAATAATTCCAGGCAACAGAAAGATCAAAGATACACCGTACGATAATATGGTTGCTGCAATTAAATATCAGGGAATACGATTGCACTTTTTTGCGGCTATTTTCAAAAAAGTTGATGTTGTAGGGTTTACTAAGTTTATTCAACATAAGCCAAATTCAATATATAACCGGGTGCTTTGGTATTTGTACGAGTGGCTAACGGAAAAAACGCTTGAACTAAAAGACCTTACTTCTGGAAACTACATTAATCTATTTGATGAAAAGTTCTATTATACATTACAAGCAGGTGATAGAAATAAGCGTACTCGTGTTATCAATAACGCAATTGGTACTAAGGAATTTTGTCCAACAATTCGAAAAACATCTGCAATACTCGATCTTGCAAAAAAAGATGTGTATGAGATGGCTAATTCAAAGATGCAAGACCTTGGTGAGCATCTATCAGTAGATGTAATTGGACGATCAATAAACTATTTGTATACAAAAGAAACAAAATCATCTACTGAAATTGAGAATGAGAGCTCAAGCAATCAAAAAACAAAGCGTTTCTTAAATACAATTAAAAATGCTGGATTATTTGAGTTAACTAAAGAAAAAATAATAGATATACAAAATCAAATAGTTGAAGAAACAAAAAAAACTGATGATTATCGTAAAGAAGAAATATATGTGGGAAGTACTATTCAACGACTAGGCGGTATTGATCAAGATGTTCACTATATTGGCCCATTAGCTAAGCATGTTCCAAGTATGATGCAAGGCTTGCTCGATACACATGACAAATTAATGATAGATGCAAGTGTTCCACCACTGATGCATGCTACATTAATTTCATTTGGAGAAGTGTACATACACCCTCTAATAGATGGTAATGGACGAACACATAGATATCTAATTCATGATGTAATGAAACAACGTGAATCCGAACATAAATTTATTATTCCAATTTCCTCAGCTATTCTTAAAAACCAAGCCAAATATGATAATGTGCTGGAGTTAATATCACGTCCGATTATGGCAATGCTAGATTGGGAGCTGGATAATGAACATAAAGTCATAATTAACAATGATATTGATTACATGTATCGATATCCAGACTATACAGAACATGTAAAATTCATCTATGAAATGATGAATACAGCTATAACTAAAGATTTATTTGAAGAAATATGTTTGTTGTTGGCTTTTGATTTAGTTAAAAGCTACATAAATGATTGTTGCGATATACCGAATAATACTCTAGATACTATAGTTTCAATTATTATGCAGGGTGGTGGAACAGTTTCAAATAAAAAACGCAAGTATATCTTAAAATACATCGAGCAAGATCGAGTGCAATCTATTGAAGTTTATGCTAAGAGCACTATAAATGAAATAAAAGAAAGATTTGAAGTAGATGTAGCAAAAGCAATGAATAATAATCTTTAAATAAAATATTATCGAATTTGTACGCAAAATAAGTCACTTAAGATTTTGCTACACAACAGGATTAGCCAGTAGGTGATATGGGAGAGTAGAACGGCTAGATCACTCCAGCCGAACCCTTATCAAATAGACTAGAAAATTCCAATACCTGCTAGTTCTATAGCCCGTTTTAGTTGAGACATGCCATTCATACATGCCATGCTGGCCTTAAATTCTGATGGATTACTTTCTAGAGCATGTCTTGTAGCTGCTGCTGTACCGCAAGATGCTAGCCACCCATAAACATTAGGGCTTTTAGGTATGCATTGTAATACTGTACCCAATGCATGAGTTTTGGCAGAACAGCTCTGCAATTTAATTAAGGCATCTTCTGTTAACTTTACTACCTGCTCATTCACATTCGCTGGAGGAACATTAACATCAAGAATAACCTTCAAAATTCTTGATATATTTTCTTTATCCGTTTGAAGCAATGCAGGCATGTTAGTGCACCTTGTCTAATTCAAGAGAATTTAATATCTGATTTAAGTAATTTTCTGCGCCATTTTTTAGCCTTAAAAATAAAACCTGGTGACTATATTTTTTATTGGCAATCACCAATGAAGTCACTTCAGAGCTAAGCCCAGCGTATACTATCCAGTTCTCTTTTTGATATTTTTTTAGCTGTGAGTCAGCAGCAAACATACTTTTTATGTTGTATAAAATACTAGCAGCGGATATGTTGACTGGTAGCTGTTTTGGCAGGTCTTTAACAGATGTTGAGAATGTATAGTCTAAAGCACTTGTTAAATTATCTGGACCTTCAGAAACATTAAAGCTAAGTCGTTTTCCGTCTTTATAAACGATTCCAGCTCCTTCTGTACCTACTGCCCTAATAGCGTTGTCTGGAGCAGGAACAATGAATGTAAAATGATAAGAACCCAGTGTAACCCCATCAATTTTCCCCTTATCAGGCCACTCTGCGACTTTTGCGACTTTTTCACAAATTGGTTTATAGCAAAAAGCCTCTGGCCTTACTTCTTCTTTTACTGAATCAGCAGAACAGCTAAAAGCAGAGAAAGAATACAATGTTATTCCAATCAAACATTGCTTTAACATCAAGTAAACTCCATCCATTGAACATTAAATAGACGCTTATATTAGCATATTGCTAAAGCTCAATTCTTTTCACGTTTAGCTAGTTGTGAAACCAGTATCAACAGCCTTATCCCCTGTTTTTGTGGATAAAAGCTAATCTGTTGGTTTATATCAATGATGATTTAGGTTTATGTATAACTGCATCCCTCTTTCTCTGAAATTTGCTCCCCGCATCAACTACACCAATGTTCAGACAAACAAAGTGCCTCACTTACGGTGGACAGCAAGCCGTGGTAAAAGCTGATGGATAAGCTAGGACAGCTAAAGACTGCCCAAAGCTTACCCACAACTTTCACTCACTCTGCCCACCTAACTCCAACAATCCTTAATAACAAATCCCGACACAACAAAAGAAAGCACCTATGTTTATCAAGGAAATAACAAGAAGGGGCCATATTTCTAAGGGGGGGAATATATAGAAGCAGACCTAATGACCCCTTTTTCTTGTGTAATTTCACTCCAGTAGCGCTTAACGGTACGAACTGACTTGCCTGCTAATCCTGCAACGGCTGTTTGTGTGGCATTTAAGCCTGCCTCCACAAGTTGCTTAGCTGCTTGCATTAGCTGCGATAGCGTTTGTGTACGTCGTGTTTGCGCGGTTGTTTGGGCTGCTACAGATTGGCTTTGTTTAACTTCTTCAGGTGTTAGTGGGGCTTTATCATTTTCAAACAAAAAGCGGCTATCAATACCTAATAAGCGCTCTAAATAATCAGCAACGCTATCTTTACGGTACTTGTAGTGTGTTTTACGGGCAGTACTGAGGTACTTGATAAGCTGGTCTTGGGGTAATTTAATCAGCTCGTCATTTAGCGTTAGAATGGCTTTAAAAGCATCCTCTTCACTTGGCTTCATGTGTCGTAGAGCCACATACAAAATAAAGGCGGCACTATCCCGCTTGCCTTCAGGAACACCCGTCTTGCGCAAATGATTCAGCGTATGAAAATAGATTTTTGCCCACCACTGGCCAATGGTATGACGTCCAGAGACTTTATTTTGATCGCCAGGGTTTACTACAACTAAGGGCTTTTTCTTAGGTAATACAGCAACTGTACTGCTTGCAGCTGCCTGAACAGGTTGCTTATAAGGCACATTGAGTAACTGGGCTAAGTTTGCAAATGAGTAAAAAGGCCCACCTACATAGCCTTGAGTAAGACGGCCTGTCTTGCCGTGATAAGTGCCTATCATCCGCATTACACGGGCTGGATCACGGCTAGCCCCCCAATCAACATGCCACAAGTCACCACCTGTTAAAGCTTTACCAAGCTTGGTAGTGATGTTGCGCCAGATATCTACACGCCACTTGTAGGCTTCTACACCCGCATAAATCCAATACAGGTGTATACCGCCTGTGCCGGATAAAATGTAACCTGTTGGTTCTGGTAAACCTGCTTGTGCGATCTGAGCAAAGACTTCTGCAATGATGGTTTGCTCTTCCGCTTCCGAAAGAACTGCATGGCCTTTTGTATCAATTTCGAGCCAATTAGCGTGTAAGCTGGCTAGCTGCTTAGTATTCCGCCAATCAAAGAACTGATTAGGGGAAATAAACAAATCAACCGAGCAACGCTTGCTATCTAAAGCAGGTACATACGCTTCCGCTTTTAGCTTAAAGTCTTTAATCGAGACAACAGACTTACCTGACTGTCGTGTACCTGTAGCTTGCCATGCCTTTTCTTTAATGCGTGGCGACCATAGATAACGACAGTAGGACTCTTCCCCGATCCCTAACAGCCGTGAAAAGTCTGCTGGGTAGGCGGTCCTGTGGTATTCGCAGCTTAAAGCCGCGCTCATAGCCATGCTTTACAAAAAAAATTTATAAAGTGACTGAGCGCAGACCAATAGACATAAATCGCCTATGAGCCGCAGAGTATGGGGTATACGTGTACTTATGTATTGGAGGGGAAAATATAAAATTCATCATAACCTAGCCATTTTTTTCGAGCAAAGCTTGCCTAAAGGCCAGGTCACGTATTACACTTGAATTTACCAGATTCGTTGTGTAAATGCGTGAGCATGACCACTTCAGCCATTAAACCCTAGTGTTCCTACGCACTGGGGTTTTCTGGTTTTAGGGGTTTAGGTTTTGCTTCTGCCTATAAATTAACCCTTAAATTGTTTACTCTTTTGTGACAACCAAACTGCAACTGTCGCCACTTTTGTTCATTCTATACACAAAAAGTGTCTTACTATAACCCATTGATCTATAAAAAACTAATGCTATTGCGGGTTATCCAGGTAATGTTAGCAGGCAATCAAGCAGAGATAAAAGCTTTTGTTTCAACCGGCAGTTGCTGTATATTGTTTATACAGCAAGTCAATATTATCCCTCATCTGTAGTACGCAGATAATTTCTTCATTACTCTTGGCATCACAAGCCAATAAAAAGTCTGCATACCTTCCAAGCAAAATATTGGCTTTGTAAAGGGTAGTTTTTAGTGTTTTGTCTTTAACAACAGTTGTTTCTCTCATTCTCTATCATTCAAATCCGCATTAGCGGCCTCAAAATTGGTCAGGCATTATAACAAAAACACTGTATATGCATACAGCTTTTTTACTGTAAATCCCTTGCCTTGAACATTTTTTAAACGCACTGATCCTACGAACAAAGACTGTTCGATCAGTCACTGGTAATGATCAATTAATGACCGTGATTAATCGGGCTTAATCACGCAAGAATGCAGGATTAAAACCCAAGTTATAGTAGGTTTTGCATGTGTGCTCCTATCAAGCGTTGCACATGGTTCAATTAATAGGTGGGTGAAATAAATTTGACTAGCTGGAACAAAGAAGCGTGAGATTCTTTTTTGTTTTAGTCTATCCATAGCCTACCTACATTCATACCTGCACAGTGGTACGAATGTGCAGGGCGATTCTAATTATTTTGAGACACGTGTCAATATTTTATATCAATTAATTTGAATTTAAATAAAAATAACACAGTTATCGTATTTTGTTTTCAATTTACAGCGGTTTCGTTGCCTGTAAATCACACCGATACCCCCCTTGTTTATCCCCGTAATGTCGTACTCGATCGATTGACCAGGTGCCTATCATGACTGCCGGAAAACTATCAGATAATGTTAATAATCCTTCTGCCACTAAATTCGGATCACCGGGCAACGTTAAATTAATGGTTGAGCCAACGCGGGCTAACCGTCTTAACTCATGTTCACATGCAGCTTGTGCTTCAGCCGCTGTATTGTAAGGATTGGGTAGCCGCCTAAACGAATCCGTACCCACTTTAATTTCAATTTGCTTGGCTTTTTCCTTATCCCAATAATACGCCCGAACGCCTTTAAATGTGGTTCGGCTTGGTAGGTTTACAGAGCCATTGACCATGGCTGCACCTGTATTATTGGCGGGTAAATCCACGGCTACCGGCGGCAATGCCTGCCCTGAAATAGCTTTCACTCTGCCCCGTCTGGCCAATACATATAAGTCATCTACCGGCTTACAAACCGCATCATATTGATTTGCCAATCTTGTTAAAAATGAGCTATCTGTTTCCTGTTTTTGATCAACATGCGAAACTATTAAGCACTCTAATTCTGGGTCTATTCGTGGGCTAAAGCCATGGGGTGCAACAACCGCTTTAAATAATTCCCCTAATCCAACATTTTCAAAACTCCTACTTTTACGTAATCGAAACGCGCTTTTATCGTCAACTTGAAACGGCGCCGCACTGCCTGTAATTGTAATCTGCCTGGGCTGCAACTGGGGCTTAATGCCGGTAATCGTAAACTCACCCTTACTAACCAGACCAGTATCGCTATACCCCAGCTGTAGGCTAATTTTACTGCCTTCTTTGGGTATGCCCTCAATGCCAGTCACATCAAGCACCGCTGTTAGTCTGTCCGTTTCATTGCCAGAAAAATCAACATATTCCCATTTAACCAGCCTTTCATTAATTAAACCTGAATGGCTTCCGTTAAATACGACTTGTGGTTTATATCCTAGTCCCATACTTTAATCACGTTGTTAAGTTTATTAACTTTATTAAGTTTAATTGGTGGCAATTGAATAACGGTGCCAGCGGGTAAAATGGGGCCGAGATACACCAGGTGTGGATTAAGCTGATAAAGCTGTTTTTCTAACGGATCATCATCGCTTTGCCTGTACCTGTAGAGCACATCCAGGGCGGTATCCCCAGCAATGCTTCTTACTTCCATTAGTTTGCAAATTCCTCCAGTGCTAGCGTAAATTCAATAACCATCGGTTTACCGTCATCAATCACATATTTTTGCTGTTCTTGAATATTCATTATTTTCCATTGGCCTAAATCATTACCGTTAAAATCCATTAACTGATAAGGCTTGCCTTCGGCTTGCATGGCTCTTAAATAATGCATTTGCTGTACACCATCAGAACCAAACACCTGACCATTTAAGCTAATCGTCTGCAAAGGCAAGCCTGTAAACTGACTTAAAGGCTTTTGCCCAAACCGCTCGACATTGGTCCAGCCCCCACCCGACTCGCGGGTTAGCTGCTGGTAGGCATTGTCATTGGCAACCGAAAAAATAAAATCGGATAGGGCTAATTGTTGTCTCATATATCCGCCCTATCCCTGAGTGAGTGATGTGTATTTAATTCGCTTGCCATAGCTGGCATTTCTGCTTCAAATTTGGCTTTTAATTCTTGCCAAATCATATCCAAATAATTTTTATCGGCTTGTGGGCTGCCCGAGGATTGCGGCAGTTGCAGTGTGGGCGCAAAATGAATGGTTTGCTGGGTTTGTTGATTATTAGCGATTTGTTCAAGCTTCGGCGGGTCTTCCAGTTTTTCATCATCACTAAAAAGACGACTAAACCAGCCTTTTTCCTCTTCGCCCTCGATGGCTTCTTCTTCATCACCATCAATTAAACCCCCTACCCACTCGCCAACATCACCACCTAATTCGGTACCGGCCATGCTGCCTAAAATACCCCCGATCGCACCACCAATAGCGGTACCCACGACAGGTATTACCGAACCAATAGCCGCGCCGGCTGCTGCACCTGCCCAAGCACCACCCATGCCGCCAAGAACTTCACCAACACTGGTCGTCAACTCAGTTGCACTTGTTTCAGACGCTTCTGGTTGCCCCTGATTCATGACAGCCTCTGTTGTCATTTCACTGGCACCCGCAGTACCCAACAGCATGGCACCACCCGCTAATAGCCCACCCAATCGGCCACCACGCCGACCTAAACGACTAGATTCAGCACCCGTCGTACGACGGGTTCCGTTGCGCCCGCCCCCTCTGCCGCCTGCCAAACTATTGAGTTGCGTATTTAAACCCTGCACCGCTGTCGCCGCTCGGGTTGCAGCCAGGGCTGTATTACGGGTGTTGGCATCAAGTCGGGCGCGAGATAATCGGTTTTGATCGGAAATACTACGAAAGAAATGTCGTATTAACCGACCACCGACCAGTAAAGCCGGGGCAATGGCTGCAATGGCCGCACCAAACGCTATAATGGTTGGCATGGCTGAACCGGCTTCTTTACTGGCAGATAACCAATCTGACAGCCAGTTTAAACCGCTTTTTAATGGCTCAATGATGCGGTTAACGACGGGCAATAATTCCTGCCCTAAAATAATTTGCAGTCGGTTAAAACTATTGCCTAACTCAATAAAATTATTTTCGGTGGTCGCTTTTCTGGACTCATACTCTAACTGCATTGAGTCGCCGCGCTCATCCAATTTATTAGCGGCATCGCCTAAAATCCGCAATCGCTCGGCGGAACTGCCTAAGCTTTTCGCGCTTTGATTAGTTAATAAAAACGATTTTTTCAGGTTGTCCATGTTGCCAATTAAGGCAGAAACAGGGCCTTTGGCTTCTTCCCCAAATAATTTACTGATTAAGGCGCTTTGCTGTTCTTTGGGAACTTCTTTAAACCGCTCAAACACCTTAAGCAACATTTCAGGTGCATTTTGCTGCATTTCCAATGCAACTTGTTCGGGATTAAAGCCCAGCTGTTGCCAGGCTTCTTTTTGCCCGCCAGTAGCCGCATTTCCTTTGGTCATGGCACCTGCAATATTTTTAAAAGCCGTCGCCGCCACGTCTGGGGCATCACCCGCTGATAATAACGCGGCGGTAAAACTCGCTGCCTGGGTTTCATTAAATCCAGAGCCTTTGGCAATCCCCCCGCTACGCCTTAATACTTCCGAAATATCGGCGGCAGTGGCGTTCATATTATTACTTAAAAAATTGGTGGTGTTGGCCAGGGCAACCGCTTCTTGTTGGCTTAAGTTCATCCCTGCCCGCCAGGCCGCCATGGTTTTACCGGCTTCATCGGCTGAAATATCAAACGCCACGGACATTTTGGCGGCACTTTCGGCAAAGCCTAGTAGTTCATCCTTGGCAACCCCGGATTGCCCCGCCGCTGCGACAATTTCCGCAATACCCGATGCCGCAATGGGCATATTGGTGGACATTTTCAGTATGTCCTGCTGCATTTTCTCCCGTTGTTGATTTTGCTCCGCTTCAGAGCCTTTAAAATCAACCACTTTAAACACATCCGCCATCGAGCTTTCAAAAGACACCGCCTGCTTTATAGGGACAGCTAACGGGGCAGCCGCTAGCCCAGCGGTTAATAATTGTCCGCGTAATTCAGCGCCACGCGCTCTATTTTGTTCTACCCTCCTTTCGGCTTCTGAGAGCCGCTGTAAGCTTTCTCGTTGTTGCGCTAACGCTCGGTTAGCTTGTTCTGTTACGCTTTGTAGGCGTGCTTGTGCACGGGTTAAATCGTTGGTTTCGACACCTGCCGTACTTAATTGACTGGTTAGGGTGCGTAACCGATGGTGTTGCTGTCGCTCAGCGGCTTCTAAATCCCTAACCGCGCGTTGTGCTCGATCAAACTGTCGTGTGAGCTGGGCCGTGGGTTGAGCCGCCCGATCCATGGCAGCCCTCAGTAAATCCTGCTGTTCACGCGCATCTTGTAGACGACGCCTGACGCCTTGTAAGGCGGTTTGCTGTCGCTGCAAACTGCCGATGTCTCGCTGCAACAGTTGCAGTCTACCAAGTGCCTGACGTTGATCGGTTAGCCCTTGCGTTAGCGCATGATTTACCCGGTTAAACGAGCGAACTGGACCACTGAAGCGGTCTACCGCTTCGATAGCAATGGAATAACTGGATTGAGACATAACTAGTGATACAGACGACGGTAGGCGACTTGATAGAACGTGTGCAGCTCATCAAGGCCGTAATCATCTAACTCATTGGGTGATATATGGTAAATCGGTGGGATAACGGTTCTTAATTTGCGAAAATCTTTTTTGCTGAAAAATAATCGCTGGTTTTGGTAAAAAAATCCGTGGCCCGCTCTAACAGTAAAAACCAATCAGGTAAGGAAAGTTGTTCCATTTGCTCATTGGATAAGGCAAAACAGGCACCTACCGCTAATTTATTAGCTTTATCCGTATCCGCCTGGTGTTGCATGATCAGCTTCCAGGCCCTGGCGGTGGGGATCGTAGCCGATACATGGGTCATCGGTCCCAGCGGCTTTAATAGTGGAATATTCTCGTAGCTATCTGGATCAATGGAAATAAAAAAATCACTTTTCTTTTGCAAATAATCCGCAAGCCGTTCGCTTAATACCCGGTAATCCGGGGCTTTTAATTCAAGTATTTCCGCTTCCTTCAGCCCGGTGAGTCGCTCCAAATAAGCAATTTCCAGGTCGATCCCTTCGAGTTTTTGGGTTTGTTCCAGGGTTAAAAAGTCATGATAAACCGGCAATTTTAGGGATATTTCAGCAAGGGGGGCTTGCCCTTCTCTTGCTAAAGGCCAATGGATTTTAATTGTGTTGGGTGTAAACGTGTGAGTGGTCATCTGTTTTTTATTCATTAATTCAGGTTAACGTGTTGGTTATGAATCGCGTTGATATTGCCTTTGCCTAAATCGTAAATACCGCGATTAATATCAATTTCGTAAATGGTTTGATTATTTTCGGTTTGTTTAAAATACCGGGCTGAGCCTTTTACGGTATGGCTGGGTTTACTGCCCATGGTGACACCTTCCTGCTCAACCTCTAAGATTTGGCCACGGATGATGTATTCTATTTTAAAGGCGTTGTTGTGCTCGTCGCTGTAGGACTCCCACACGCTTAATGTAAAGGGTTCATCATTATGCACCCCGTAGGCGTTCAGCTCCTCAATGCCTGCCCCAGCAAGCTTGACGGTCCATTCCATGGCCTCAAAGCCAGTCATGATTTTATCCGCCATCAGTCGCCCACCCCGTACCTCTTCGGTGGTTTTCTTGATCGCAGGCGGGCTAAATTCTTCTAATTTAAAAAAGATCGGTACGCCATTAAATTGCGCGTTTCGGCTTCTTAATGCGCGTTGGTATTGCTTCATACAATGTCACCTAAAAACTCTTCTAATATTTTTTTCGATGGGTTGAAGTGAAAGGTCATGTGCTCGTTTGGTGAGAAACGCCCATATTCCAGCACAATAAACCAGGAACCATTGCGGTAATTTTCCACGTTATTTAATTCAGGATGCAGGTAAGCGTTGCCGCCAGGAATAATATTACTCGCCGCCAGGTTACTTAAAAAATCATTGAGTTTTTCCAGTTCCGCTTCCATAAATTCACGGGTTAAGTTTTTCCCCATGGCCCGCTCACTGGCCGCAATAATTTTGCGTGCAATGACGTTTTCTAATCCCACATGACTGATAAATTTACCCGTTACCGCCCGGTTGCCCTTGACTGAAAAGCCGCCCAGTGAGGTACGCGCAAAGTACGATATACCGTAGGCGTTGAGTAAATCCCCTTCTGAGGTTTTATCTAAAATGTTGTAGCTAATCGGTCGCATCACATCACTGATACGCACGCCCTGATTATCGGGGGATTCCCATTGATTAACGGCAGCAATAGCCCCCATCGCCATGGTGCTGGCCGGTACATAAATATACCCTTTGGCTTTTTTACTGTAGATTTTGGCGGAAGGTTCAACCAGATAAACCCGCTCATAACCATTACCCTCGCCACCTAATGACTCCGAAAGCGTTAACGCCTCGGGGCGGGTGGTGCTGGTACAGTCAGCCACCACAATGGCCCACGATTGCACGGCCAGTGACACCAACGCATCAATTACCGGCTTGTTTTGGCTGTAACCGGGTGCCGCAATCAGGGTTGGAGTTTCCGGGCAAAGCGCCAGGGCGGCAATACCCGTCGCCTGTCCAGTATCGGGGTGAATCCCCCCAATAATATTATTCATGGTGGCGGTGGCGTCTTCTTCCACTTCTGGCACCACCACAACATACTGCACTACTTGGGTACGTTTAAGGGTTTCAGAGACCGCATGAAAGCCGGTCCCCCGTTCATCGCCTGTCGTATCTAACAGCCGGGCATCTTTATGGCTGGCAATGCGGATCGGCGTATTAAATGGCACATCCGCGTGTTTGTCGGGTGCTGTGACAACCCACCCTACCACCTGCTTACTGGGCAAGCCCATGGGTGGTGGTGGCTCATTCACTACAATGGAAATGCCATTATGTTCAAATTGATTTATTTTTGGCATTAATGATTATCCTCAGTTTTTCGTGACTTTTTTTTCTGATTAGCTGGCTCAATGCGCCCGGTTCTTAACAACTGTTGTGCTTCACAGTCGGATAAATCCAGGGTTTCATTCGCCATGGTCCACCCTTTACGCCAGGGGAATGGCGCATTGACGCGGTATTTTTTCAACATGAATTAGCCACCTGAATATGGTTGGAAAATAAAAAGCAAAGGTAGAGGTCGGCTTGTGTCGTCTCTGGCACCTGATGTTGATCGGCTAACGAAAATAAATAGCCATCACCTGTGTTATTGGTGTGCTCAACGGCATCAATCACAAATGTGCCACCACTGTTTAATGGGATGGATAAGCAATTAAATAGCCGCTTACCTGACTGGTATTCGTCTAAAAACCCTTGCTTGGGAAAATATAAAAACCACGCCTCATTAAACTGCGAGGTGACAGTGTCGGGTAATGACTCATTAAATAGCTGCTTTAGTTCTGGCGAAAACTGCCAATATTTTAAGGTGCGGTAAGTTGATAACGCTTTTGTACCGTTTTGGCCTATGCGCCGATAAACCCCTTCGCTTTTAGTAAATCGGGCGAGTTCTTTTTTAGCGGCAAGCAACAGGGCAGAACACTGCGCCTTTGTCAGTAAATTAGGAATAATGGTTGTCATGAATAATTATTTGTATAAAAAAATCAGGGTATAACGGTCTGTTAATGCGGTAGCGACAGAATGAATCGTTGTGATGTTATCAAGGGTTATTAACTGCCCGGCTTGGTCTGGAATCTCAACTGGCTGGGTTAATTGGTTGTCTCGATACCAAATAAACGCGCCACTGTCAGACTGTAGTGACAAAACAGCAAAAGCCAGGTAGCCCTCATTGTCGATATGCGGCGGAATAAAACCGCCTTTTGGCATCCAGTTGATTGCCCAGTCTTCCAGTTCATAGGGCGCTAACGCGGGTGCAATGGCATCAATTTTTTTTCGAATGGGTTCAGGGCATGAAATATGACCACAGGAGTAATAACGGCCTATACTGCCGTCTATCCCAAGGTTCGGCTTATGGGTTGAGCGATCCCGCCAGTAGGCTTGATCTATTTGCGTGATCAAGTCACGCAAACTATTGACTTTATCTGCTGGAAGATAAGTTTTAGATGAGACCATGGGTGTTATTGTCACGGCCAATCATTTCATGTAGGCCGCCCTCAAGCTGTTTATTTAACTCTTCTCTTTCCCTGGCTTTATCCCAATACTCATACCCATCAACGGCCTGATAAGCGGCTTTGTAACGGTCGTTATTGTCTCGAATCCGGGTTAAATACTCGCGCATTTCCCGGTACTTTGTCAGCTGACTTTCATCAACATTACTCGCTGCAATTAATGCGTCGATCACGTCATATAAAATATTAAATTGCTGGTAATATCGATATTTTCGAAAGACTTTAGTCTGGCAATCAATATTTAATTCATCTTCGGTAATAATAATCTTTCGATTTGCTCTTTTAACCACTTTACCCGTGTGATAGTTACCCTCCCATACTTCAGTGTCTGGGTCTAAATCTACCACCTTATATTTAAAATGTTCTTGGTTACAGGTTTCAGGGGTAACACTCATGCCATCCCCGGCGTAGGTTAAACCTAAATAGGCATCAGTAAACTTATTAAAAATTAAAATCACGTTCATTAGGCAGGCTCCCGTCCTGGTTGATTCGCTAATAAATGCCAGCCGCTACGACTGCGTAAAAAGGTCACCATATGACGGGTATTCCAGTAATGCGTACCATTACCTGTACCCCTGGCGTGTTGATTGGAATACAACACAATCATGTGGTCGTTATCTTGAAAGGTATCGTCTGGGTGAATGGTTTTAGCCCAGTTCAAGGCCGTGTAAATATCCCCGGTTTGACCAATTGAAGTCACATCGACCCACACCGATTTCGTGCGGTGATCCAGCTTAAAATACACATCATCATGGTTATGTGTAGCGGGTGGGTAATCAGCCGGTTTATCGGTCACTTCTTCCCAACTGGGTTTGTGGCCTTCGTGATAAACCGCATTATCTAACACATTAATTTCGCCGGTAAAATTACCGCCGGTTTTTTGAATATACTGCGGGTGCGGGTCTGGCTCGGCTTCGTGGTTGGAAAAAGCTTTTTGCATGGCGTCAACAAACACCACTTCCCGCCAGGCTAACCACTCACCATTCACACGGCGCCGCTCAAAGGTTCTTGTCGTGCTAGTATGCTGCAACCGTTGCATAACATGCTGGTCGCCCTGGGGCAGTACCTCCACATAAAACGTGGCCATTTCTGAGCCCACGCCAATCCCGGTAGGCAATGTGCCTGCTGCCTGATCGATACGATAAAAGCCAAAGGTGATTAACTCATCTACGTTAGCCGCCGTTTTATTTTCCAGCTGGCCTAATCCAAAATCCCCCACCACCGACACGTCACCCGGCGCTTTGCCTAACTGGCTTTGCTGCACATACTGCGGGTGTGGGTCATCTTCGGCTTTATGTTGTTTCAGGCTCACCACCAGCATTTCACGGGTGGCAATGACTGAATCGGGATCAATGGTTAAATCAATTTGCTGGGTGTTGGCCGTCGCAATATACACGTTTAAGCCAATTTCTTTTTTAGCGCCCGAATCAGGCCCATTTTTATAGGTCGGTGGTACATTGGCGATGGCGTATAAATCCCCGTCGGAATCATAAATGCCACACTCCCGAATAAACCAGCCGCCCACCTCATGGGGAATTAATGCATTAATTCGGATGGTTTCAGGCGCTTCCGGGTCAATATGGACGCCATTAATTTTGGCGCGATATTGCTGATTCACTAACTCCGTTCGCTGTTCCAGTGCGGCAATATCCGTCGGTAATTCACCATCACCGATGGCAAAATCGACTAATTTAATTTTGGTATTATCTCGTCGGGCTTTTGCTTCTTTGGCTAAGCCCGTTTTAGTAATGGCTGTTAAATATTCGCTCATTCTTCAGGGTGTCTAATAAATAAAGTAATTTTTTCCAGTTGGGCAAACCCAACGGCATAACAGGTTTTATGGATCGTGCTTAATTGATTAGGCTGATACGGCTGCACTTTAATGGCTTCCCATGTTTCCAGTGCGCCCCCTTTTTTCATGCCAATTTCGACAGGTTGCGAGTAATTAATTTGATAATTATCGCGAAGACTGGCCGCATCAATCAGCCGGTCAGTTATCCGCTGCTCAACATCTTGCGACAACCCTTTTTTTTCCAGCGATACCAGTAAATCAAAGGTGTATGGTTCACTGTCGCTTTGATACCAGGGCAACACACTACACTCATAACCTAAGCTACTGACGGCTTGTTTAATCGCCTGGGTAGTACCCGCCTGGCGTCGTATCGGCCACATATCCGCCACGGTTCGCCGCTTCTCAGCCACTGGGGCGGTGGTTTTCCATTCAGATACGCCCCGCTCTTGGGCTAAGTGTGGCAACAAATGCTCGGGGGTATTAACTGGATTTTTTAGGTTGGGATAAGGGCTGGTAATGTCGTCTAGCAGTTGCTGAAAGCCTAATTCTAAAGCACGTTCTAAGGCTGATTGATTATCAGGTAAGGTACTGTAGTGTTTAATGCTCACATGGTTTTAACTTGTACATTGATCGAACGGCACACCGGCGCTTGATGTGGGGCGGTGATGAGCCGTTCAATGGGTTGATTGAGATCCACACGGCTGGCGCCGACTTCGTGTAAGGCGTGGTATATCTGGCCTATATCGATAATCGCCGCTAACCGCAATTGCGTTTCTGCATAATCTTGTAAAGCGGCTTCGGCTTGTTGCTGGGTAATTTTGGCGTCTGGCCCTTTGTAGATATAACAAACCGCCTCAATGTCATACGGCACTAGCTCCGCCAGCTGTACGGTCACATGATCCGTCGTTGGCGTGATGTCCTCACGATTAAAATAATGAACAGCGGCTGTCTTGAGTTCATCCAGTTGAGTTTGCAACGCTTCCCGCTTATCGGCGGCGGTGGTGTTTTCTAATTTGGCTTGGTCATAAGCTAACAGCGTGACGGTCACTTTGCCCGGCTCGGGATTAATCGCCGTGGCATCTTTCACCTGGGCAGACAAACCATTGCGTGGAAATTGATAATGTAAAATTAATTCGGTATCCGAACGTTTTTTAACACTGATTTCCGGTTGCTCGCCCAGCGTTAAGCCGTGATAAACATACGCCTTTTGTGGCCCAGCGGTTGAGAACGCATAAGGGGCTAAAAAATAGCGTAGCCTTAATGATTCGTCATTTTCCATGACGGGGGGCTTGGGCGGAAAGGCTTCAGAATCACCTGGCTCAATGACCTGGCGTTCTAATCCCAATTGACTGGCCACCAAATCCAAATTATCCCCTGTCGCATACATAGCAAACATTTGGATGGCTTGGGCGTTTATATGGCGAATGTGTTGCTGTAACACATACACCTGACTTTGTAGCATTTTGGTGAGAATTTCAGCGTTATTTTCAAAGGTGACGGCTAAAGCATCCGCCTGGGTTTTATCTTGTTTAGCCACTTCGCGAATAGTTGTTTGTTTTAATTGCGTTAGCAGCTGTTCATAGTCCGGCACTTGCAGTGCTTCAGGTAATGACAGCTGATTTTGACCAGGAATAATCATTCAATTACTACTTCTAACGTTGTATTTTTTTCCTCCCATTGTCCGGTTAATACGGCAATAAACCCCTGTTCACCCGCCATCACCTGGCAACGCTTAGGCGTAAAGTCTTGTACATCATTCGCCGGATTTTTGAGGGCTTCCAGAATATACATTTGTGCCAGCATGGCATTTTGCGGGGTTTGTAATTGCCCCATTAATTCCGGCACTCGGGAACCAAACGCACGGCGTTTTAATCGCCCACCAATCGGTGTGGTAATCACTTGTTGAATACGACTAATGAGTTGGGTTTCACCTGTAATTGTCTTGCCTGTGACTCGATCAATGCCTATCACTGGGTTTCTCCCGTCGGTACGGCTTTACTGTGGCCCGACACATCGTGTGTATGGCTGTTATAAATATCCCGATCCCCCTGCATACTGTTGGTGTGGTCCATAATGTCGCCATCGGCTTTAATATCGCCAGTACAATGCAGTAAGGGGGTATCTAAGGTGATTTTGGTGGGTGATTTTATATAGACCTCTCCCGCCGTCTGCTCGATGCTGAGCCGGTCTTGGCCATGATGGTAAGTAATGCGGCTACCGTTGGGATACAGGACTGTGTGGGCGTCTGGGTCCGTTGTCGGTTGTGGGTTGGCCTGGCTAAAGACACCTGGCAGCGCCACTGTCATCGAGCCATTGTCACCACCACCAAAATTCAACAACAAGCATTGCTCGCCCACGCTGGGGCAGCGATAGACTTTTACCCCACCGGCTGCCAGGGTTATCCACGGCACAAGGGGTGTCAGGTTGTCACCATGGCGCACTTTGACTTGTGCTTTCGCCGGTTCCACCACTTCAACCACACCGATTTGCACCACGCCATTTAAACGGCGCTTGATGTCTTCTGCTTCATCTAACAGCCCGTTAATCGCGTCATGCTGGCTATTGAATCCGAACATTAGTCGCCTCCGGGTAGTGATGATCGAAAAACACCGGGTCCGGTTCACCTAAATACACCGTCTGTGTAAAAGCAATTTGCCAAGACTCAAACCCTTGACTACCGGGCTTAAAAAAGCCCGGCTCACACACGACTTGCTCAGGTGGCAATACGACAGGTGTTAAGTGCCAGGGATTAGGATTAGATAAGACACGCTCAATGGCTGAGGCTAAATCCATCGCTTTGACATTGGCATGGGGTAATGCCTGGCTAGCAAAACAATGGAGTATGACACCGACTTGCTGCCCATGTCGGCCATCGGGTGAAGGTGGGGCTGGGTTAATTTCGGCTAATTCCACAAACACCATTAATTGATGCGTATGAATAGCCGCCTCACCAAATTCAAAAAAGTTTTCGATTTTTATGGCTTCATGTAAATGCGGTTTTAATCCCTCCACGACAGCATAATAAAAATCAGAAATTTGATTAATTGTTTTAGGCATAATTAATAATGTAATTAATTTCGTGCTGCAAAAAACGTTTATAACGTTTGTTTACCAGCTTTTCGTAACGCTCCAAAATAGCCAGACTACTATCACTAATTTCCATTCCTACCACTTCAACCGGGAAGCGGTGGCGGTGGACGCGGTTTTGATTAACCAGTTTTTGGCCGGTTTTAGCGACGGTGACGTGGCCTTGCTCGGCATTAACAGCGGTGCGGATATAAACCCGCTCGCCATTACCAAACATATTGGCCGCAAAGGCCCCATCGTATTGTTCTTGCACCTGTACCCCTGCCGCGTTCTGTCGTGGGTCACCTGTCTTATGGGCGGCAATGGCCAATACCCCGACCCAAATGGATAAAGTGGGTTTATTTCGGCTAACGGTGACACGGTAACGGCGGTTTAACGCCTTCTGTGCAATACCCAACTCGCGGCCTATGGCTCGTTTGGTGTGAGTCCGAAACCACACGCCTGTGCGTTTAAGCGCTCGCCTAACCGCTTGGTTGATCATGTCTTCAGTGAATGCCAGGTTGTTAATTAATTGGCCTGTTGATTCTCTTAAATCAATTTGTAGAGTAAATCCGCTCATTTAAAAAATTACCAAAATCATTCGCTGGCGCCTCCTTGCTATTAAAAACAATCGGTGCCATGGCAATGCATCGGGTTTTAATCGGTTGCTGCATTCGATAGGTGGTGTTTTTGAGGGTAATCAGAGTGCCAGCGGGCAATGGGGCTAATGCATCGACTGCTGCATAAATACAGCTTTGTTGGTTAATCAATTGAGCATTGGCATTTTTTCGGGTTGGGGTTTGGGTGATGTCTGCCTCATGCCAAAACACCCGTATAGTGCCGTGCTGGTTGTCAGGTGTTGTGTAATGGGCTGTTACCCCCCACATTTCTAGCAACACCTTAAAAGCGTTAGCCTGCTCCTGCATCGACTTCTACCAAAATGCCAGGGCGTGCACACATAGGCAGCGGGTTACATTGTGAGTGTAAGTCCATGCCTCGGTTGTATTTACGGGGCGCCATTTTGGCATAGTAAGGCTTGCCTAATGTATTAGCAGTTTCATTAAAGTCAGCGGGCGCATAGGCCATGAAAAACGTATTTCGGGTGCCAACTGGAATAGCTAGCCCTTTTTCCTCATCAATAAACCGATACACGGAACCATCTTTACGTAACGCCTGCTCGGTATTTTCTCGGAAAGTGACACCACCAATAGGGAAGTTATCGCGAGGATCGCCCCCTAATTTAGTGACAGCCGCCGCATGGTTTAAGTAAATTTCTTTTACTGACGCATGGGCAATCAGTTTTTCAAAAAATTCAGGGCTAATCTCCACCTGTACCTTAGACATGCTTTCACCCATTAGCGTTTGCTCTAAATACCGCTTTAGCTCACGACACTTAGCGGGTACGCTGGTGTCTTTGTTGTCTAATGCAAAGTGAATGATTTTCTTTTGAATACCAAACTCGCGGAATAAGTCATACAGCAAGGTACCATCACCATCTAGAATTTGTCCTTTAAGCGCCCCCATACACAAATACTGTTTTGTAATTTCATGGCTATCACGGTGGCCTTGCAGGTTTTCGGTGACTAATTGCGATAAGGCTTGCAGTCGATTCGTACCAAATCCGCGCAGCCCTTGATAATCAGCGGCGGTAATGCTGGTATCCAACGGAATATGCGGAATCACAAAGCTCCTGATTTTGCGCTTGCCAGGGCGCCGGGTTTGGCTGGTTGAGCCTAGTTCTTGCGTTTGTAGCAACTCTAATACACCGCTTCTTTCTTCTACCAAAATAGTGCGGGTGCTTACTGGCTTGGTTTTGGTAAAAAATGCTCCGGCGCGGGAAGGCATTGACGGCAATAAGTTAATCGCCGCCGTCATTGATGCCATACTAAACGACGGGTCGTCAAATGGGTTATTCATTTGAAACATAAAATAATAAATCCAATAGTAAAAAATAATGTAATGATTGAAGGGGAAAAGGCAGGAAAATAATTAAATGGTTTTAATCCCCTGCTTGTAGAGTTTTTCAATCATTTTTTCCTGATTGGCTGCACTCATCCCTTTGGGAAACGCCAGCCCTTTTTTAATCACAATGGCATAGGTATCTAAAATAGTACGCGGCCCTACGACTACGCCGATGGGGTCTTCCGAACCATCGACCTTCACAAACGCGCCTTGTGCATTCACTAGGGGGCCAGTGGAAGAACCCTCGAAAATGACGAGTTAGTAAATAATAATCTTAGGATGCAGTAAAATTTAGCGTACAGACTGGTAATGACAGCTCGGCAGTAAACCCTCGAATTATTTCCTGTAGCCTAAGTCAGACAAAAGGGTTTGGTATTCACTTTTTTGAACCATTGTTGTCTGGCCAACCGACACGGGCAAGCGTATCGATGAGCGTAGTCCGCTTAACGCCGAAGTTTCTACAGACAGCTGCCTTGGACATACCACTATCTAGAGCAGTAATAATGGCCTCTAGTTTTTCTCCTGTGATAGCCAGTGGTCGCCCGCCGACACGTCCACGCCGCTTAGCTGCCGCCAAACCAGCAATGACACGCTCGCGTATCAAGCTGCGCTCGTACTGTGCCAGTGCGCCAAACACTTGGAATAGCAACTCACCAGATGCCGTGGTGGTATCCATTCCCTCAGTCAAAGAACGAAAGGAGACCTTTCGCTCTTGTAACGTGTTAATGATAGTCAAGAGGTGCGACAACGATCGACCAAGCCGGTCAAGCTTCCAAACGATCAGTACATCGCCAGGATTTACAAATGCCAGGGCTTTTGATAACCCAGGTCGATCATCTTTAACACCAGAAGCATGGTCTTCGAACAGAAACCGCTCATCTACGCCAGCCGCCAGCAACGCATCGCGTTGTAGATCAGTGTTTTGGCGATCAGAGTCAGATGATACGCGCATGTAGCCTACAAGCATATGCGGAAAACCCATAGTTTATGATTTCCGTATAGTATATGATATCGACAGGGTTTTCCGTACATTTCTTAGCATACAAAAAGAGTAATTTTTTTCTAAATGTTGTGCCGACCGGAAAACAACTGTTTCCCGACAGCTTCAGCTAAAGTACCAGTGGCCCTTGTGGGTAGGAGTAAAATAGTTACTTGTGATGGAAGACACTAAACGCATCCACCTGTTATCCCGCTCGGAAGTCGAAGAGCTTTATGTACGGCCAATATTTAATACGCATGAACAAAAGTTATATTTTTCACTAAGTGAGTCAGAGAAACAAGTGTTGGCCCAGTATGCCAACACAAAAACATGTGTATATTTTATACTTCAACTAGGGTATTTCAAAGCTAAACAGCAATTCTTCAATTTCACCTTTGATGAAGTCAAAAACGATGTCCAGTTTATCGTAAACACCTATTACAGTAGACCAGTCTCGAAAATGTTCACTGGGCGTATTTCTCGTGACTATGTTCGAATTCAACGCCAGGCGATTCTTTATTTATTCAGCTATCGCAATTGGACATCGGATTTTACACCTGAAATACAAGCTCATGTTGGTGATTTACTGCATTACTATCCTAAAGGGCATAGTGCCTTCCGCCAGCTATTAGCCTACTTTGATCACCAAAAAATTATTATACCTTCCTATACGACACTTCAGGATATTTTCAGTCGAGCATTTTCTGATGAGGAAAATCGATTAAATACCATCATTGCATCAATACCTACGTCAATGAGTAATCAGCTTGCTGACCTGATTTATCGGGATGATGGTATTACTACACTTAACATTATCCGCGCTGATCAAAAGGACTTTCAATACACAGCAGTCAAAACAGAAGTGGACAAAGCCTTGCGCATCGAGAAACTGTATACCTTTGCCAAAAGATTTATTCCTTTACTAAATCTATCAAAAAATGCGGTTCGTTATTATGCTGATATTGCTGAGCAATACACAGCGTCTCGATTAAGAAGGCTGAGTCAACCTCAGCAGTGGTTGCACACCCTCTGTTTTGCTTTTCACCGTTATCAGCAAATAATAGACAACCTGATAGTTAGTTTTAACTATCATACCCGAGCGATCATGGATGCAGGTAAAGCCTACGCTTCGATAGCTCAAATGGAACACAGCTCTAGTATCGTCACTAATTTTCCAAAACTGGCTAAATTCCTGAAGTGGTTTCCAGCTCGAAGTTCGAGTATGACTCAAGAAGAGTTAAATGAGGTGGCCTACAGTATCTTACCCAAAGAGCAATTTTCGGCTTTGGCCGAATTTCTGGATGGCAAATCCTTCGATAAAAAAGCTGCTTTATGGGAATACTACGCTAAATCATCTCGGCTTTTTTCACTGTACCTTCGCCCTATTTTCACGACAGTGACGTTCGAATACTACAAAGACAACAGCTATATTGGCGGGTTGATTGACGTGTTGAAATCACATTACGCCAGAGGGAAAAGCCCATCAGACTTGAAGATTTACGATGATCTTGGATTTACTGTGCCGAAGAGCATGGTTAAATACTTGAAGCGAAAGCCAACCGATACCCATATTGATCCATACCTCTTCGAATTTTTTATTTACCAGAAAATTTATCATGAAATTGATCGGGGCAGATTATACTGCAATGACAGTATTTCCTATTGCGATATCGATAATGACTTAATTGATGACAAGCTGGTAGACAACGTAGAAAAGATCGCTGCAGATTTTGGCTATCTCAAAATACCAATTTATTGCGATCAACGACTTGATGATGTACTTCAAGAACTCAATGATGCTTGGGAGCGAACTACCTGCAATATCCAAGAAAATAATAATCCTGGATTTAGCATTAGGGAAACCAAAACTGGGTTGCAACACTGGAGCCTACTACATGACAGCACTGAGAAGCTGGACGATGCATTCTTCAAAAACCTTCCCAAAGCTGAAATAGCCAATATCGTGATGTTCATTGGCGATCGAATTGGTATGTGGAACGGATTTACCCACATGAAAGACCGCTATGCCAAGCGGAAAAAACCACTGCCTCAGGCAATAAACGCTTGCTTATTATCGGAAGCCTTTGGGTTTGGTGCTTTAAAAATGGCGGACATGTCAGACTTAGAGCTTAATCAGTTGCGATCAACTCGGGAGGATTTTATTCGTATCGATACACTGTGTGCAGCTAATGATATTGTCAGTAACTACATTCATTTGCTGCCGATTTTTAAACAGTGGAATTTAATGGATGAAAAGGTGCTGGCTGACGCTGATGGGCAAAAATTTATGACTACTGATAGCACTATTCAATCACGCTATTCCAGAAAATACCTAGGTAAAGGTCGAGGTATATCCCTCTATACACTGATCGCTAATTACGTTGCTGTGAATGCAAAAAACATCGGTTTGAATGAGTATGAAGGCCACTCACTTTACGACATGATATACAACAATAAAACTGATATTGATATTCACATGGTGACTGGTGACAACCACTCACTAAACAAGCTGAACTTTGTAGCGCTGGACTCTATTGATGTAGATTATGTCCCTAGTATTAAAAATGTACGGGAAGCTGCTGACAATTTATATGCTGCTCAACCCTTAGATTACGATACTAGCGTTATCAAGCCTAAAGGAGTTATTAACGTTGAACGCATTCGTTCTCAACGGCGGGGTGTGATGCGGGTATTATTGTCCCTGATAATGCAAGAAAACACCCAAAGCAATATCATTCGAAAGCTCAACTCCCATTCACGCTACGCCAGGTTAAAAGCCGCACTGTTTGAATATAACACTATTTTTAAGAGTATCCATGTGCTTAACCTGATTGATGACATGCAACTCCGAAAAGCAATTCGAACCGCAAGAAACCGAACTGAAGCTTATCATCAGCTACAAAACAACATCAGAAAAACCTACAAAGGCGTATTCCAAGGCAAAAAAATTGTCGAAAATCGCATCAGTGCCCATGCTGCTAGGCTAGTTGCCAATTGCATCATTGCATATAACAGCATGATCCTGAACTCAGTGCATGAGAAAATGTTAGCCAATGGTGCGTCTCAAAAGGCTATTGATGAATTTATCCGAGTATCGCCCATTGCTTGGACGCACATGCTATTTACAGGCCGTTATAGCTTTAAGAAAAGTAACGGAAAAATTGACGTGGAGGCTATGGCGCAGATTCTGGAGAAGCATGTAAAACAGCTCTTTTGGAGAGACAGTCAATCAGACTTGAATATATCAGAAGACAGTAAAGAAGCTCAGTTATTACTCGAACTTTAATCAATTATCCCATGCACTCGTCATTTTCGAGGGTTCTTCCACAGGACCCCTATAACAAGACCTAAAGCCTACTTGTTAAACAGGTAGGCTTACTAGTGTTTTTAGTTAAGAGCCATATTCTCGCTACTTTTGATTTTTTCGTCAAAGTTAGCACTCATTCCCTTGATAGCTATTACATACGTTAGACCAGTCGCACCTAATACCAGACCTGTATAAATAGCGTCGTAGCTTGAAAGTGCAGTAATAGCTAATGGTGTCAAACCACCAAATATAGACAGAGCTACATTGTAGCCAAGCGCTATTGAGGTTGTTCTATTAGCAGCGGTTGTTTGCTCAAAAATTACCGCACATGTTGGTGCTAAAATGATTGCAGAAATACCCAAAATACACAGTTTTGCCATGACCAAAATAACCAAATTTGTGCTGTCTAATAGCATGTATAAGGGGGCTGAAAACAGTATCAGACTGTAAATGCCTGCTGTCATCGCTTTCTCTGCTGTTGAGTACCGATCAATTAGCCAGCCAGCTAATAAAAACAGTACTACTAACATTGTATTGCTGAGCAATGAAAACAGCGTTTTTACTGCACTATCATCTGTAAAGGCATTGATAACGGTATTTGACGAAACAGCATTTACATAAAACGTAATCCCTGCAGGAATGGCAACGAGAAATACTTTAGTAATAGAGCTAATATCAAATCTATGCTGTTGCTGGCTTGTAGTTGCAGGCAATTTATCAGTCAATTTTAATTTAAAATAAAAACTAAAAATAATATTGAATACACCTAGCATTAACGGAATTCGCCAGCCCCAAGCTGTCATCTGCTCATTTGTTAACGAATATTCTAGAATGAATGTTATTATAAGCGATAAAATCACACCCATCATGCTACTAGCAACGATAAGTGCCGATACTTTAGACCGTTCTTTTTCTTCTGCGTTATCAATTAAGTAACTAATAACAACCGGGTATTCTCCACCAAAACAAAAAGATTGCATCATTTGTAATAGCAGTAATATACATGGCGCTAACAGCCCTATTTCGTTGTATGTGGGCAATAAAGCAAGTGTTATTGTCGCTGTTCCAATGATTGCACTAGTTAAAATCAGGGCTGGTTTTCTGCCGTATTTATCTGCATACCTCCCCATGACTAAGCCGCCAACTGGCCTCATAAGGAACCGCAACGCAAATATTCCCCATACAAATAACAATGAGTTTTTTGTATCACCAGGGAAAAAGTTAGCTGCTATGTAAGTGGAAATTGCGGCGAATACAGCTATATCATAGTATTCAAATGTATTGCCAGTAACTATACCAATCCGTTTAGACCACGAAACCATTTCGTTATTTTACTCCAGAATCCTAAAAAACTATTTTTGATCTATTCATTAACAAGGTTCTGTAGCCAACGGAAATCCTGTCTATACAAATCTAGATCAAGTTCACATTCTAATATTATAAATAAAGCTGTCAAACCTTTTTATAAAAAATATTTAATTCTGTAACCCTTGTTCTAGAGCCTTTTAATTGTATTGCACAATACAAAAATCAGGTGTCTTACTTTTGGTTTAATTACTTTTTAGGTAGCACCAACTCCAAACTAGTCTCAGCAAAGCCACTGCCTAAACTATGCCCCACTGATTTAACCACCCATTCACCATTCGCACTTGTCTTATGGTTCACTATCATTATTCGCTGTTCTGGCGCTATCTCTGGAGACAATGGCCGTGTAAGTGACAGTGATTTTTTACCTCGCTTTAGCATATTCAGCTTTGCGTTAGCTGCACTTTTAGCGTCATCTGCCGTTTTGTAGGTTTCCCGTAAAACATATTTAGGTTCACCCTGTCCGGCTATCACAGCTATTTTTTGTTGCTTCTCTTCCGAAAACCAATAGGCTTGAACGGCCTGGTAATCGTTACGCTCATTAATAACAACGCGGCCACTGCTGTTGTATGGGTCGCTAATTGTGAGGATAGGTAATTTTTGATTTCGAATATTTCGGCTTTCACCTTTTGGCACAATATACAGCTTATTCGCCATCGCTTTGGCTATTGCATTATGTTGATTGGCTAGCCGGGTTAATAGGTTTAAATCACTCTCACCTCGCTGGTCGATATGCTCAAACTGTATTCCAGTTAATTCAGGGTTAATGGCCAGCTGATAACCATGCTTATTAGCAACTGTGCTGGCTAGCTCTTTTAGCGTGATATTGTCATACGACGCATCATGAGTAGCTTTTATACTCCCCTTCATGTTGGCCGCTTTGCCGTGGATAGTCAGGCTATCGTCGTCTAGTGACTCTTCTAGCTCATCCACCACATACAGCCCCTTGTAGATGCCGTTTAACCACACTTCTAGCTCTGCCCCAGTTTTCGGAAAATGAATAGCCTGGTCGCGGTTATCTAAGTCGATGGTTACAGCATCCGATTTTGTACCAGCTTCATCTTGAATGGTCAGTTTAATTAATCGGTCAGCAATTAATTGAGTGATATTTTGTTGGTTGGCTAATATTTTAAATACGGTTTTCACTATTTTACGACGTGACAAAATGAGTGATGATGATTTCTATAATAGCTCTAATGGCAAACAGCCCCCTATAAACAAAAAGCTGGTTTATGTGTCTATCCTGTGGTTGCCAGTTACTCTATTTCTGTTAATTATTCCTGCCATAACCTACACGCCAGCGCTAATCCTATTAGTTGTGCTCCTAGTCATTTGGTATGGCTTAACCATTTGGCTTTTGAATAAACCTGAGTTAGGTCAGTACAAAGTGGTATTTATTCTTGAGCTAATAGCAGGTACCTGTTTGATATGTCTATTAGTCCTATTTTATATCTTGCTTAAAAGTTTTCATTAATCCCACAACGTTATTCGCTGGTCTTTTTGTTCGGTTGCTATTTCAGGTAGCTTCAACGTCAAACCTGCAGGAAGCAAAGCGCCATGCTTTGCTATTCCTGGGTTTGCGGCTAGTACAGCATCGAGGGCAGCGATATTACCTTGATAATATTTATGGCAAATAGCATCGAGCATATCATTCTGTTGTGTTCGATATTTCACCCGGTTTCATCCTCACCGTATTCTGAGATTGTTAAGCTACCTTTCATTTCCATTGGTGTACCATCTTCATAAAAATATGCGTCACTTCGGTCTATTTGGTCAATTACCCATAATCCTAAATCCACACCGCCAGCCGGTGAGCCACCAATTAAGCGGTAAGGCTCGCCTTTATCCGCCAGTTGTTGCAGTTGATCAAACCAATAAAAATCCTGTTTTTTTTCTGGATAGACGGCAATATCTAAGGTTTTTTTCGTTGCCCCTGGTCCATGATATTGCTTAGCAGGTTTGCGCCCGTAGCGATCTTTATTAGCCCAGCGCCAGCTTTGGCTTGTTTTGAGTGACTGATATTCCAGAGTATTCACACTAAAAATAAAGTCGCCTATTGCCATCATGGTTTGATTGGGTATGTCATTAATCATGTAAATTGCCTCTTATTGAGCGGGCATTTTTTCGCTGGTGTTCATCCATAGCCTTAGCAACGGCTTTATTGATTTCATCGGGTGTCGCGTTGGGTTGGTCAACATTAACCGCTATTTGGTAGTTATTGGTTTGATTCATACCCCTGGTGCTGCCTGTTAATGGCTCTGGTTGTTTAATCTGGCTAGTAATATCGGGGTTTTCATTCGAGATTTTTACAGCCTGGTCAGAGATTTGTTTAACTTTCTGAGTCACCTCTACCGACTGATCATCATCACCAAACAGGCTATTCCATGCGGCTCCTAGCGTTTCCTTAATCGCCATGATCGGTCCAATAACCGTGTCTTGTATCCACTGCCAGGCAATTGAGAATATATTTTTTACGGCTTCACATAAGCTATCAAAATAGCCTGTAATGGGTTGCCAGTGTTGTATGAGTAGCGCCAGTGGCGAATAAGAAAATACCGTTTTAATCACTTCCCAGCCATTCCAAAACAGCGCGGTTATGTCATCCCATAAGCTCAAAAACCACTGCCCTACCGCGCCCCAGTCATCCACCAGATAAGCCGCTAACCCAATTAATGCGCCTACTGCTGTGATGACTAAGCCAATGGGGTTAGCCATTAATGCAGTATTCCATAACCATTGGGCGGCGGTAATGGCTGCTGTTTTTACTGCTAGTGCCGTATGAATTGCCCCCATTCGGATCATTGCCAGATTTAAACTACTGGCTGTCGTGAGGCCAAACAAGGTGGCAGCATTCCAGGCTAACATCGCGGTTCGCCCTGCTATCATCGCTACTTTTAAGGCAACGAAGGCCCCCGCCCCCCATAAAATCGCTTTAGAAACAAACGGAAAATCCTTAATTAAATCCTGCACAACAATAGCCGCCTCACCCAATAAATTGGATACAGCAATTAAAGCAGGTGCGAATATTTCACCGACAGTAACAGCCAGGTTATTAAAGCGTTGGCCTAATAACTCATAGGCTTCATTGGTACCACCCGACAAAATATTGTCAGCCATTGCATTGGTCGTTTTCATGCCTTTTTGCAAGTTATCCCGCATTTTACCAACAGTACTGTCTAGCTCATTAATTTTGGGGAATAACATGTCAATCAGGTCTACGGCTTCCGATGTACCAAAAGCTTTGCTTAATTCTTGCTTTTCTACATCATCCAGGGTGTCGCCGTATTGCTCTTTCAAACGCCGTAAAATATCGACGGTTGGTAATAATTTATTGTTAGCATCCAAAAACTGTAAGCCAAGTTTTTCACCGGCTTTACCGGCACTTAATATAAATCGCTTGTATTTTGTAGCCGCTTCGCCGCCTTGCATTGACGCTGATAGCATCCCTAATACACTGAACTGCTCTTCCATTGCAGCCCCAGCACTGGTAGCGGTTGCACCTAGTGTACTAAGGGCTTGTCCCACTTTAGGCCCATCGGTTTTAAACATTTGCACAGACGACGAAATACCCGCACTGAGCGTCTGACCGAATTGAATATCCTTTTCTTCAGCGCTTAATTGTTCCCAATCCTTGATATAGCCTTTTGCAAAGTCACTAAATTGATCACGATAAATCGCATAACCTGACGCGAATAAGCTGGTCATTTCGGCTGTGCTGGATTTGGTGGCACCGGCTGTTAAGGCGGCTATTTTAGTAAACTCACCCACTGCTGAGTCACCAAGCGAGGATATACCCGACTTAATATCGTAAGACGCCAGGATAAACGCTTCAGTTGTCGTGCCTGCAAATTGATTGGAATATTCACGGGCTTTTTCTGCAATGATGTTTTGCCCTGCTTCGGTAATCCCTAAAGAGCCTATTTCACCCTTAGCTGATACCACATCAGCATAGGCATCCGACAGTTGTTTTACGGCAAAGACAGCACCTGTTAATTTGGCCGCATCACCCACCAGTTTTGATTTAAGGTCGCTGCTACGCGCTTGCAGTTGGTTGAGTCGTTCTTGCCTGGCTTGAGTACGCTCAAGCTGTCGCTGCTGCTCCTCCAATTCACGGTTATAGCGGTCTGTACGCCGTTGTAAGCTGAGTGTCGCATGATCTAAGTTCGTCGTGGATAAATCGGCTTGCTGTAGCTGTAGCCGCAGCTGTTGCAGCTCCTGGCGCTCTTCTAAGTGTTGCTGCCTTAATGCCCTGGTCTGTGCCGTCGCTTCTTGCAGTCGGCGCGTAAGGGCTGCTGTGGGGCTGGTGGTGCGGTTAAATTCGCGTGCTATTCGGGTAGACTCTCGCCTGGCCTCTTCAAATGCTTCTCCCGTTTGCTCTGTTCGCTGTCGTAGTCGTCTAAATTGCTCCAACACACGACGGGTATTGCCTAGTTCATCTAGTCTTTGATGGCTTTCTGAAACTTCACGGTTAAAACGCTCAGTGCGTTGTGTTACCTGATTCATAGGCGCACTGAGCCGGTCCGCCAGTTCCATCACCATTTGTAAGCGCATGGTGGTACTGGTCAATGATTAATTCCTATGAGTGTAATTGTGCGTTGATTTTTTCTTGTCGTTGGGTGGCTTTTTGATGCCACAACATCAGTTCAGAAAGGGTCATTTTTTCGGTAGTCGTTGCATTCCAGCCTTGAAATACCATAAACAAGTCAGCCTCGATATCCATTACATCATTAGGCACTGCCGTTAGCCTGCCAAAAAAACCGTAATCTCTGAGGCTAATTTAGTAAGGTCCGCCGGGTGTAATTGATCCACTTCATTAGCATTTAATTCACTGATACGGGGTAATAGAATACGCAAGCTGTTTACATCCATGCGAACAATGGACATTAGCTCTAGCCCTCTCAGTTCCCCGGCTCGTGGTTCTCGTAAACTAATTTTATCAAGGGTTTTCTTGCCGCGTGTAATCGGCTCTTTTAATTCAACTGTATTTAGTGTGGTCATGATTAAATTCCTAATGCTTCTCTAATTTTTTTGGTGCGGTCTTCGCCATTAATTCGCACCTCATAGTTTTTCTTATCGATATAAAACAGTTCACTACCCTCTAACTCGAACTGATACAGGTCAGGCACAATAGCAAACTTCATGGTGGCCTCAGATTCGGGCTTAAACTCGTTTAATTCCATGCTTTTCCATAGCCCTCTAAGCTTGATCATGATGGCTTTTATATCGCCATTGACATCAAGCGAGCCACGAATACGGAACTCTTCTTGTGTGCTTTCTGGCTGGCCTAACAGCTCTAACACTTTGTTGCTGTAACTCGAAATAGTGACTTCTGCCTCTAATTTTTCGAGTCGGTGTAAACTCCGCTCGATGTCGCCAGCAATACCAGCGGCGGTAAAATCGCTGGTTTTAAAGGCTATTTTCGGTAAGGTGATGGTGTTGCAAATACCTGCAAATGACTCGTCTTTAAAAAATGCATTCATATCGGTCAGAATGCTGGGAACGCTTGCCATGTTTTTTGTTTTCCTTAGCTAGTAAATAGTTGTTCGTTGTAGCGTTTGTTGATGTGCTGGCGGAAGGTTAAGCGCTCGGCTACGTCGTATAAGCCTAAATCATAATCCCATGTCACTTGGCCGGTGCCAATGTCAGCCATATTCAATTCTTCATCAACCCAACACTCACCGCCTGCTATCACCTGTCGTGCTTTAAGACGCCGTAAGAGGTTGTTTACCCGAGCCTTAACTGATTCCACATAGTCGCGGGTGATATTACGGTCAACAAGCTCCTGATGAGCGTACAGAATGGAATCACCCACGATATAGCGAACACGTTGGTGCGGTAGCATGGTGCCATTGCAAAGACGGTTGCCGTATAAGTACCAACCCCCTTGCTGGTTAACAATGGTGGCTACGTTCTTTTCGTTGTAGCGGTTGGCTTTACTGGTTAAGGAACCAATTGCATGGTCTACAGGCTCTGACGTGCCGGTAATGCCGTATAGTTTGCGGTTTGATGGGGAATGCCAATAGCCTTCTTCAAAGTCGACGCGGACAATATGCCCGGCAATGGTGGCTGACGCCTTGCGTTTTACTTTTTTCTTCAGTGCAGTATCTAACACTTCAATACCGCCATTCACAAAAAACACTTCTTTAAAGGCTTCAGCAGCCTTAATCACATGGGTAAAGCCCGTTTCGTCTCCATCAACAATCGCAATGGCATTTAGTTTTTTGGCTTCGTTTTCCATCGCTGCCGCCACATCAACAAAATGCGAAAACTCTGGGGCAATGATTAAACGCGGTCTCACACCTACAGCCGCTTCCGCAATGCGCAAGGCTTTTAAGCCGGTATAACCACCCGTTTCAAAATCAACGGTGCCAATTAGGTTGGCTAAATCGGCCTCGGTTGGCTCTGCTGGGTTCTCGGGTTCTGGCACTCTCACCACCACCACAATCGCCCCTGATTGACGGTAAATGTCTTGTAGTGCAGCCCGTAAGGTGCCTGTTTTACCCGCTTTGGCGATGAGCTTATCGCTGGCAATTAACGTCGGGGTATTGAGTGGAAATACTTCATTATCCGCATCATCAGCGGTAGCAATTAAGCCAATGGTACTGGCGGATAATATTTTAATGGGTTTAATCGGGTCTTCTAAAAAATATTGTTCAACCCCATGTAAGTATTGTGTGGTCATTTAATTAGTTACCTGGATATGATTGGAAAATAAAAAGCAAAGGTACATATCGGCTTTAGTCGTTTTAGGCACTTGATGCTTATCGGCTAATGAAAATAAATAGCCATCTCCCGCGTTATTGGACTGTTCAACGGCATCAATCACAAACGTGCCACCACTGTTTAACGGGATGGATAAGCAATTGAATAGCCGCTTGCCTGACTGGTATTTGTCTAAAAACCCTTGCTTGGGAAAATATAAAAACCACGCTTCATTAAACTGCGAGGTGATAGTGTCGGGTAATGACTCATTAAATAACTGCTTTAGTTCTGGCGAAAACTGCCAATATTTTAAGGTGCGGTAAGTTGATAGCGCTTTTGTACCGTTTTGGCCTATGCGTCGGTAAACCCCTTCACTTTTAGTAAAGTGGGCGAGTTCTTTTTTAGCGGCAAGCAACAGGGCAGCACACTGCGCCTTTGTCAGTAAATTAGGAATAATGGTTGTCATGAATAATTATTTGTATAAAAAAATCAGGGTATAACGGTCTGTTAATGCGGTAGCGACAGAATGAATCGTTGTGATGTTATCAAGGGTTATTAACTGCCCTGCCTGGTCTGGAATCTCAACTGGCTGGGTTAATTGGTTGTCTCTATACCAAATAAACGCGCCACTTTCAGACTGTAGTGATAAGACAGCAAAGGCCAGATAGCCTTCATTATCAATATGGGGCGGAATAAAGCCGCCCTTTGGCATCCAGTTGATTGTCCAGTCTTCCAGTTCATAGGGGGCTAACGCGGGTGCAATGGCATCAATTTGGCTTCTCAACGGCTCCGGGCATGAAATACGACCACAGGAGTAATAACGGCCTATACTGCCGTCTATCCCAAGGTTGGGTTTATGGGTTGAGCGGTCTCGCCAGTAGGCTTGATCTATTTGAGTGACGGCATCACGTATATTATTAACGTCGTCTATAGCCAAATAGGGTTTAGATGATGCCATGGGTGGTACTGTCACGGCCAATTATTTCATGTAGGCCGCCCTCAAGCTGTTTATTTAACGCTTCTCTTTCCTTAGCTTTATCCCAATACTCATACCCATCAACAGCCTGATAAGCGGCTTTGTAACGGTCGTTATTGTCTCGAATCCGGGTTAAATACTCGCGCATTTCTCGATATTGGGTCAGCTTACTTTCATCCACATTGCTCGCTGCAATTAATGCGTCAATCACGTCATATAAAATATTAAATTGCTGGTAATAACGATATTTTCGAAAGACTTTGGTCTGGCAATCAATATTTAGCTCATCCTCAGTAATAATAATCTTTCGATTTGCCCTTTTAACCACTTTACCCGTGTGATAATCGCCCTCCCATACCTCAGTGTCTGGGTCTAAATCCACCACCTTATATTTAAAGTGTTCTTGGTTACAGGTTTCAGGGGTAACACTCATGCCATCCCCGGCGTAGGTTAAGCCTAAATAGGCATCCGTAAACTTATTAAAAATTAAAATCACGTTCATTAGGCAGGCTCCCTACCCGGTTGATTCGCTAATAAATGCCAGCCGCTGCGACTACGTAAGAATGTCACCATGTGACGGGTACTCCAGTAATGAGTACCGTTCCCCGTACCTCTGGCGTGTTGATTGGAATACAGCACAATCATGTGGTCGTTATCTTGAAAAGTTTCGTCGGGGTGAATGGTTTTAGCCCACTCCAACGCTTTATAAATATCCCCGGTTTGTCCAATCGATGTGACATCCACCCACACCGATTTAGTCCGGTGATCCAGTTTAAAATACACCTCATCATGGTTATGGCTAGCGAGGGATAAATCGGGTTTGTTGGTTACTTCTTCCCAGCTGGGTTGATGCCCTTCATGATAAACGGCATTCTCTAATACACTAATTTCACCCGTAAAATTACCACCAGCTTTAGGCATATACTGCGGGTGTGGGTCTGCTGCGGCCAGGTGATCTTGAAAACGTTTTTCAGTGTAATCAATGGTGGCTAACACTTTAGACGGGTCAATCTGCAAATTAACCTGATCAACATTGCCTACCTGACAAATGACTTCTAAATCCATGCTAGTGGATATGCCATCAGGTAAAGTAGCTTTGTAAGTTTTGGGGTATTTACCGATCGCAATTAAGTTGTCGCCTTCATCAAATAACCCTAACTCGGTGATGTAAAAGCCGCCTACATCATCAGGAATCACCACCTGAAATACAACCCAATGGGGGTTGCTCTCATGTTGAAATACGGCATTAACCGGCACCTCACCACGCACGCGCTTTAATTGTGTATCGTTTTCAGTGGGGTTAGTTTCTTTGCCTTCATCGGCTCCACCGTCCCCTATTTGCAGTTTGGACACATTGAGTTTGCGCCCCATGGCAAGCGCATTGGATAGCTGTGCTTGACCAACTTTCGTTAGCAACACAAAATAATGTTGTGACATCGTATTTTATTGTTCGATTGGAAATAAGGTTGTTTGAATTAATGAACGGGTTGCTGTTGTAAAATAACAACCATTAATTGCAGTAATTTTTTTAGTTAATAATGGGTAAAGAATTTCTTGGTTTCCCTGCCGAATGGCCATGGCAAACAGCGGCACAGTCGATTTATTGCTAAGCGCCAGTTTTAAATCATAATGGCTACGCACGTTTTTAGCGGTATCAATGACATTTTTAACGTTTTGGTATTCACCTTCCGTAATGCCACGATCACTCAAATTCGCGGTAATCTGGAATGTACCCCGCTTGCCGGGTGGTTCCATTTCAAACCATTCAGTGACATTAATATCAATATCGATGGCTGATAACGCTTTTTCTAATGCCTGCCGTGTGCCTTTAATTTCGTGTACTTCCAAACTTTTAGCAATCACACTGCGCTTGATGTGTTCTGGCCAGCTGGCTTGCCAATGGTCCACGGATACCGCCCACGCCAGGTATGGCAACAGGGGTACAGGACATTGATAGGGATTCCATATGGTCTCAATGGGTACAGGAATTAAGGCTTTGGCTTCTGCTAGTGACGCCTCTAAATCGCGTTCTAATGCCGATAAATTACCCGGTAAAATAGAGTCATGACCATTCATGATGGGTTAATTGTTTGGTGTTTATTGTTATGTGAGTGCAATAGGCAGCTTCCGCCGGTTTGCATTGATAGTCTTGCCAGTTTTTTAACTCAACCTTTTCTACCCCTTCCACGGTCAGCGCAGCATGTATACCACTCTCTGTAATTTGAGCCCCAAAATAATGATGGCTGCTAACATACGCTTGAAGGCGTTTTTTAGTTAATGCTTCAATGATTGAAGCCTCTGGACCACCTTTTAAATGCAATTCAGCGTCTACCGTGTATTCATACAACGCTTGTGGCACTTTGACATTGAGCTTGTCAGTTAACGGTCTATAAGGCTCCAGATAAGCCTTGACCTTGTTTAGTAAGGCTTCTGTCGGCTCACCATTACCTTCATGGGTGAGAATATATAAATCCACTTCAACCGGTTCAGGCGAATGCACAACCACGTCTTTAACCAGGGCATCTGCTGATAATGCATGAAAAATATAAGCCCCTTCAGGTCCGGCTACTGATTTACCTTCAGGCTCCAACTGCAACCGATTACGATAATCGTCGTCTATTTCTCCCGCATGGCGCGGGGTCTGGTAGTAGGTTATGCCGATATGGTCTAGCTGTGCTTCCCTCGCCCCGGCTAAGGTTAGCCCGTAAATCTGTTCATTGATTTTTTGTCTAAATAACCGATGGCGGTAGCATAGGGCCGATGCAATACGATACGCGGGATCGGCTGGGCTAGGGTTCGGTAAATTGGCGTTAGTGGTAACTGTGGCTAGCTCATCTTGGTAGCTGGTTTCATCAATAATCGTCAGGGGTGGCAGCTTAGAAAGGTCAATCGCATTTCTACTGCTCAATAATAATACCCTCCATTGTTATCGGCTCGCCGTTTTCTAATAAAATAAAACGACAAGTAATTTCTATTTGATGGTTTTCAACACAAGTTAATTGCATCTCTTTTAACTTCACATCATCCAAGCCATTAACCGGATTATTTAAGGCTTCTGCTAAACGGATATACACTTGCATGTAAAAGCCTGGGTTGATATTGCGGTCAATGATTTCATAGACCCTTGAACCATAATCACGATGCCCCACCAGTGAACCTAATGGGGTGTTTAGCGCGTCTTGGATGCGTTGTTGTAAATAAGGGATGCCAGAAACCGTTTTACCTGTGTTTGCCTGGGTGCCGGTTTTCATTATTTAAAATAACTATTGTTGTTTGTCTGTCGGTACAGCTTTACTGTGGCCCGACACATCATGCGTATGACTGTTATAAATATCTCTATCAGCCTGCATACTTCGCGTGTGATCTGTAATATCACCCGTTGCTGTAATATTGCCGTTAACCGTTAAATCACCTGTTATTGTTACGCCACCTTTGGCCACAATATTCACTGTGCCGCTAGCGGGTAGCGTTAATTGATAAGCCTGGCCTGACTGATCATATTGCTTAATAGCCCCATCAGCATACCGTGTTAGGTGTACATCAGGATTAGCTGAAGGTGCCGGGAATCGATCATAGTAAGAGCCTGGTAATATCTCCCCTAGCGTTAAATCGCCCTCTGAAATAACCGTTGCTCCTTCGCCTATGTCAGGCTGTGACCAGGTAACAGTTTTGCCTGTTCTTGTTGGTTTCCAGGGTAACCAACCTGTCGTTTGTTGTTGGCCTTCTGCGCCGTATTCCACTTTTGCTAGCCCTCTAGTGGGGTCCACGGCATGTATACGGCCTCTGACAACTACCTGGGCTAATCGCCGCTCCAGGGCTTCTAAACGCTGTAGAATGTCATCTGTCGTACTATCCATAGCCAACCCCTAGCCTAATTTCACCAGGCAACCATTCGGGTGGTTGGTCTTCAGCCCCTAAGTAAATAGCTTGCTCCCATGACACTAGCCACGATTCATAACCATCAACTTCAGGATTAAAACTCCCCGGAAAGGCTTCGACTGTCTTAGGGTTGCCGACGGCTCCCCCTAGCCCCCAGTTATTTCGATGTACGGCTTGTAACACCCAAGCGGCTAAATTACGGATACTCAATTGAATGTCTTCAACATCATTTTTGGCTAAAAACACATGCGCCACCATGGCTAGATTAACCGCTATACGGCCCCCGCTAATGGTCTCGGCGGGCTCCATTTGGGTAAGCTCAAGTAAGACTGCTGGTGTATTTAGCTTTTGCTCTTCCGCTGGGTTGTAGGCGGCGACGGTTGCCAGGTTAGGTAATGCTGTTTTTATCCCTTCAACAACAGCCTGATGGTATTCAGTAAGATTATTCAATGTTAAGGGCATAGTTTAATTCTTGCTCAAGGATACGATTAAAATTCACGTTCACACGGCTTTTATAGCGCCGAAATAATTCGGCGGCTATTGGATCAATGTCGATCCCTATCCGTTCAACTGGAAAGCGGCCTTTTAAATGGCTCGGCACATTACCAGGGGTTTGTGACATTGGGCTTACACCCGAATAACCAGCTGTGCGATTTCTGGCCGTTCTAATCCATACATGCTTTTTGGAACCGTAAACGTTTTTATAAAAAGCACCCGCAAAGCGGTATTTTTTAACCGCAACCCCTTTCTTTTTTAAGTTCCGGGGTTTGCCTGCTTCTTCTGCAGCTAATGGATAAGTGCCCAACCAGAAGACAAACTTTTGGTTTTTGCCTTTGCCAATGGTTGAAAGAATAAATCGACTTTTTAAGGCTTTTTGAGCAACACCCATCTGGCTCGCTAATTCTCTCGCCATTCGAGTTTTTAGCCAGCGAGCCGTTTTACGCATGGCGCGCCGCATCGCTTTATTGACTTGTTTTGGTTGACTCTCTACCTGATCAATAATGTGTTGCAGGTGGTTAGCCGTTCTAATTTCCAGGTTCATTTAACCAACTGAGGTCTGTTTTTTCTTGGACGGGTATTAAGGATATTTGTATTTGTCCGTGTTCAATTAATGGGTTATCAGCCACTTCATAGCGCTGGCCATTAAATTCGATTAACCATTGTTTTGTGAGGTTTGGGCAATCAACTGTAGCAAGTTGCAGCACAGGATTATCAAGCTTTAGGCTTAGTGTGCTGCCTTTGGTTTTAGCAATAAATTCCTCTGCTTGAATAACTTCAGCTTTTATTTGTTGGGTGTTGCCTGCCTCATCTTCAACAGTAATAAAAGTACCTAACCGCCGCATGATACGGCGGGTGGCGCGGTCAAAGGCGTTCATTAAGACGCCGTTTTAATCTTCAAATGTATGATAACTCTCGGGTTAGTACACAAGTGCAGTGGGTTAGATTGGGCTTCAAACATAACCCCCTTGTCGTAGTCCATGGCTTTGCGCTTAGCGTAATACGGCAAGCCCCGTGTATTGACGGTTTCCATGTAGTTGGCGGGTCCATAGTATGAGCGGAATAAACCTGGCAACCCTTCAGGCACCACAATGGCATCATCAGGGCCAATAAACACCTGACTGTTAAATTCACTTTCGCATTCTTCCCAAATTAGTCCACCAAAGTTGATGTTCATTCGCATGTCATTTCTTAAGTACAAACCATCTTGATAACGTTCATAAGCCTTTTTGAAGTCATCATTTTTCAGCAATTCGTTGGTGACATTGGAACCAATTAATACCCGGTAGCGTGAAGCTTTAATAGCACCCTGCTCTTTCTCTGAAGCCCGCTTAATATCCATGCATTGGGTGCGAAGGTCTTTAGTAAAATCCAACGTCATTTTATTCGGTTGAATTTTAAAGCGGTCGAATAAGTCTTCTAAAACCGTTTTTCCATCGGCATCCAGAATTTTACCTTTGATTGCCCCTAACCGTTGAAACTCATGGGTAACTTCAAACGACTGGCGCATTCTTTCTAGCTCACGGGCAACCAAACGTTGTACTTGATCTAATGTGTTTTCAGAGCCAAACGCCCGAACACCTAGCACCTCATCAGCTAACACCGCGCCTTCCATGGGTAAATGCACAATGTTAAATGGCAAGCGAGCACGCTTTTCACGATCCAGTGATGACCCTGGCGCACCACGTACCTGGGTCGGCACTAGCATTAATGATTGGTTTCGAAACTCGATATTGATAGAGGTGGTATTAATCCCATCCTCTTTGAACCACCCCAGTTCGCGAATACGGCCAGGGGTGGAGACGGCCTTATTAATGGCCAAAGTTAAGCCTTGCACAGTAAACGCTTCATGCTGTGCAATTAAATCTAAATTGTTCATGAATTCCTTAAATAAAGAAAAGAAAAACTAAGCTTAGGTTTAGTTCTATAATTAAATAACTAGCTAAATAACTGTATGAAGTAGTATGCCTGATGATATCGAAAGCCTTATAAGTGAGCCTCCACAACAAGAGCAACGCCAATTCGCCAGACGGGATGTTAAATGGCAAGCAGCGATCAAAGACAAAAAAAGAAATTTGATTGTTGATGCAATAACTCTCAACGTCTCGGAACAAGGTGCTTTGATTGCCACTTATGAACCGTTTAAAAAAAGTCTGCTTATTCCTCTGATGATTAAAGCCCGTGTTCAAGACAAAAGCCTAGTTATCTATGTGATGGCTGAAGTCCGCCATGTTGTGATAAAAAAAGACTCCTTTGAATTAGGCTTACTATTTAAGCAAATCAGACCTGCGGACCAACAGTTTTTAGCTAGGTTTGCTGAAGGTGGTATTTAACGGGCAATAATAAATTTTTCTTTTAATTCCGCTAATGCCGTTTGTTTTTGTTCATCGGTTATGTCGTCTGGCCATTCCAGGGCGACTTTTCTAACAACAGTTAATTGCTCAAGTACCACGGTTTTTTGTGGGTCTGTTCTGGCATCCACCATACCCATTAGGATAGCCGTCGCTTTTTGTGAGCCGTCCTCAGCCGTGGGGTTCAGCGCGATTAACTCCTTAGTTTCGGTCACTTCCCCTAGTACAGTCCCGACGGGATATAGGCCACCTGTCACCAGCCGATCAGCGCGGCTAAATCCATCTATTTCTTTTAATATAAATTCGCCAAAATGGCGCGGTTCAGTAATCATTTATTATTGTCCTTGTTGTCTGGCGGCGTAAATTTCATCAGTATCTATTTTTACGCCACCACCAGAACTCGTAATATGGCTGGTTGCTTCAGGTTCTACACTGGCTTTTGCCTCATGTATCGCCGTGCCAATCAATTGTCCTAAGTCGTTTCTATCCGCCATGATTTTATCGAAACTGGCTTCAATACCCGCCGCTGCACAAGCATTTTTGATGGCTTTGGCGTCTTCAATTTGTTTAAACGCTTCAGCTTTTGTCGTGTTTGAGTTTAATAGTATTGCTGCCATTGATGACACATCAGCCTCGATGCAAGCTTGTGCTATCTCCGCGGCGGCGCTTAGGGCGTTGGGCTCTGGCTGATTGGCTTCTGCTATCAATGCGCTAACCGCTTCAGGAAATTGTTGCTTTAATGTCGCGGCTATTTCGGTTGTGTTTGCTTCGCCAGTGACATTAATTGAAAAATGTTCACTCATGTTTTTGGTTGTTTTCCTTTTTTGTAATTCAGTAATTAAATTTTCTAAACTGCCAAGTCGGTGCGCCATGCCTTTATCAACGGCGCTTTGTCCTATGGCTGTACCGCCCTGACAGAATTTGGCTAATACATCCTCGCGGCTCACGCTTAAATTACGCGCCACCCGGTCGATAAAAATATCTGCTAATTGATCTAGCTCGGCTTGGTATGTTGATTTGCCATCTTTGCTATCCGGCTCTAGCCGTTTATTGGGTGATTGGCTCGATACCATTTCGAACACGTCTTTATCATCGTGTTTTTGTTTAACGTAGGTGGCTACAACGCCGATAGAGCCAACGCTTGCCGTATGATCTAGCACTATTTCATCGGCTGCCGTAGCGAGCCAGTAGGCCGCTGAACAGCCCAGCCCGCCCACATAGGCGACAATAGGTTTCTTACCACGCGCGGCGTGGATCATCTCGCCCAGCTCGTTAATGCCGTTAACCTGGCCGCCGGGTGAATCAATATTTAGGATGATTGATTGAGTATCAGGGTCGTTTAATGCCTGGTTAAATTCCTTAGCCAGGGTTTCAACGGATGCCCCACCACACGCAGCATGAAATAAACTGGCATAACGACTAATCACACCATTGATATTGATTAATGTAACGTCATCGCGCTTAGTTGAATTGGGTCCAGTTCGCTCACCCAATTGCTTAGCGACGGCTTCCGTTATTTGCCATTCCCTGGCGGCTATATCTTTCATTACTGCTAGGGTTTTAGTTTCTAAGGCCCAAGGCTGACTTGCTAAATATTGTAAGGCTTGTGGCGTCATTCGCTGTTACCTCCTGAAGAAGCCGAGGCAGCAAACAAGCCCGTGACTAATTGTGGGTCTACCCCCTCTTTTTTGCAGATTTCCATAAATTTCTTGGTTGCTTTTGCGTTTCTCCTCATGTTGTCGTCCACGTCATAGCCCAGCTCACTGGCTTCGCTATCAATATTCGACAGGTTGCTACTAATGGCCTGTTGTCGTGCTTGTACGTCTTGTACTGGGTGTAGGTATTTCCAGGCATCTGGACACACATCAAGTGCTTGATAAAAGGCTTTGTCTTGGCTGTAATCTGAGGCGTTTAATTGCCCCGTTAATACCGCCGTATCCATCCACCATTGCCACACTTTGCGGCATACTTGATAAACCATTAGGTGATCCTGGCACATTTCAATTTCGCGCCGGTATTCATTGAGCATGGCTCTCACCAGCCGGTCATTTAACCCGGACCAATCACCTGTTAACAGTGGGTAAGGAATGGATAAACCAGACGACAGTTGCAATGATTGCCAGCGCATAAAATCCGCATAGCCCTGGCCAGTGTTGTCACCGTCAAACAGTTCTAGCTTTTCGTTGAGTGAGCCGCGTAGCATGTAGCCTGATTTTACTTTTATAACAGGGTCTAGCTGCTCTTCTTCGACATAATTCCCTGGTAATGCATAGTCTTCATCATCGTGGCTTTCTCGATACAAAAAGCCCGTATAGGCTGAACGTTCTTTTTTCCTGACCAGTTCTGAATCGTCGTATTCTTTGAAAGTGTGGTCTTTTAATAGCGCTGTGGCCGCCTCTGGCTCCCCTCTGATTTGCCCCGGTCGAATCGGTAGGTAATGGTGAATCATGTCTCTAGCCGGGATTCTCACCAGCTCATCTTGACGACACTCGCCGTCTTCGGGGTGTTCTTTATAAACCCAATACGCTACCCGGTGCGGCCCTCGAAACTCGATACCATTTCTAATCTTGTTACCGTTCTTCAGATCTTCATGCTTTTCAATCGGTATGCAATCCGCCTCTAGCACATCAATTTGCATGGATACGGCTAAGCCGCTAGTGGTCTTACGTCGTCTAAGTCGGATAAATACTTCACCTGATAGCCGACGATTGCGCACCATCAAGGCTTGCAGCCCGGCAAAGTTAAGTGTGTAGCTTGGGTCCATTTCGTCAGCGCTTTGCTTCCAAAGCTTGTTAGCTTCCTGCCTAAAGTTTTCGTCTTCACACAAACTACGTAAGGTAAAGCCGGTGCCGACTTCGTTAGCCGTATTCTTGTTAATCGCCCCTCGCATCAGGTTACTGTTGCGGTAGGCTGCACGGGTACGGTTACGTAAGGTGTATAATGAGCTGCTGATTGTGGCGTTAGGCCCTAAGCTGGGGCTGTGCCAGCCAATCGACCGAAAACTTTGTGTAGCCGATTCGTAAGGTGTTCTTAATTGGAAAGGATGACCGTAAGCGTCTACTATTTTAGTGGCTTTCATATTAAACCCCACGACTCAAGACTGTCTGGACTCCCTTTAGGGGGTCCGCCCTTTTCTTTCCTCCCAGTTCGTTAAGGATTAATTTACGTGCGGTTTTTAATTCGTTAATTGAGCGGTATTCTATTTCGCGTCCATTAATTTTGACGCGCAATTCTCCGCAGGCAATCGCACTGTTGATATTGTGTAAATCGTCTGTTGTAAAACTCATAATTCATTCGGATTAAATACCAAGGGGTTTTGCTCCCAAGGTAAGGCAAACGGTAGGGGTTTTTCCCAGTTCATATTTTCTAGTTTTCGGCTGTAAATAATCGCCCAGTTATAAACCATTAAATCAAAGGCTTCGTTAGCCCCATTACCGGGCTTTTCCCAGCGTCCCGCACTATCACGTACTTCATACGTTAATTCATCGTAAAACGACTCTGGTAGCCAGTCTGGGAAGTGTACAAAGCGAGGCCCCGGAAATTCCCGAAGCAAATCATTAATCACCCCATCTTTGATTTGGTGGGTATTCAACATATACAGCGGTATATCACCACGCATATTGATTTTTTTACCACGTTTAATCTTTTGTTTGCTGGGGCTGGGATACGTTAGCCGTATTAAGGTTGCATTGAACTGGCTGGCTCCCTTCACCAGCATAAAGCGCCGGTGCAATTTTTGTTGTCTGAGATTGCGGTAATATTCATAAGCTTTGGTGGTGACACCTGCTTCCCCGCCACTGTCACACGCCACTTTGAGTATGGCCATGTGTCGGCCTGAATCATCCTCAAGCAGATAGGTGCGTTTAATTACTTTTTCAGTGATTAATTCCCAATCCTCAACATAAGAACCCGGCGCTACTTGTAGTCGTTTGCCATCATCGTCTAAACGGTTAGATTTATTAATCGCAAATCGATCCAGCACAATATGTTCTAAATCCACACCCCAGCCGATGACTTGTACTTCAAACCCGGACCTTTTACCGGCTTGAATATCAATAGCCGCAGTTAAGAAACGCACCCATTCAGGCACTACTTTTAAGCCATAATTAGATGCCCGGTCAGCTAAATCACCTGCCGTACAACTCATAGTACGCGGCGGGGTAAAGGGTTTGCCCTGGTCGGTGTTAATGGTTGTTTTTAATGACTGGATTGAGCCGGTGCGTTCATACTCAATTAATGCCGCTTTGTATTTATAAACCAGTTCATTCCAAGTCTGGAATGTGGCGGTTGGCCCTTTTTGCCAGAATGACGCATAACGAGTTATACGGGGTTCGCCGTGTACCTGGCCATTTTTGTCAAGGTATTCACCTTGTCTTAACCAGCGCCCTTTTAAATTAAACTGTAGTTTTTTCTTTTCCTCATGCTCTACACCGCAATGGGGACAGGCTAAGGTGACTTTTTCACTGGCTTTTGATGGGTCGGGCTCTTCCTTATCCCATACCAGTAAATCAAAATCCGGTTCAAACCATTCTCGACAGTCGGTGCACTGCCAATAAAACAAGCGTCGATCACCCAAATTATAGAGGTGCAGAATACCCTCAGTGGGAGGGGCTTCATGGTTATGCTCAAGCCTGAAATTGGGGTCAGTAATTTCAAAGCCAGGTGAGCTTTCCGCTAGCACCATGCCCGATGACATAAAGGTCTGCGTTCGTTTACCAGCTAACATAAAGGGCGAGCCTTCCCCGCCCACATTCTGTGGCATACGGTCGTAGTCGGTTAATAGCACCCGCTTCCAATCAGAGGACGCAAATACGTTTTTAGAGGGCCAACCAATTTTTAAATAGTTACCCGCCTTTAATATTTTATCGTGAACATTGTTGTCGTATGATCGATGCGATAACGCGGCGGACGTTTCAGGGCAAGCGTGAATAGCCGGTGTCAGCCGCTTTTTACTAAATTCACTGGCTTTTTCTTGGCTAATTTGCACGATCAACATGTCAGCCGGGTCATTAGCAATGGTATGCATGGCCCAGCCATCGACTAATGAAACCGTTTTAGAAGTCCGCGCCGGACCTACAAAAATAACCGCGCTATACGCCCGAAGCTGTAGGCAATTCATGGGTTCCCACATATACGGCACAATATCACCGTCCCATTTTCCAAAGGTGCCGCCCTGGTTGACATACAAAATATCTCGGGCTGTTTTTGATAGGTTTTCGCGCTTGGGGGCTTGGATTAAATTGCTATTTTCTATGAATTGGTCAGTCGTTGAGGCGTACATGTTCCTGTTAACTGCTGTTGTAAAGTCATGTGTAATTGATTACGGAACTGGTCGCACTGATTTTCGAGTAGGTCCAATTGATCAGAGGTAAATAATCTGGTGCGCTCCATCTTGTCGGGTAATGACTCGAAAAAAGCAACCAGGGTTTTCATTAATTTAATCGACTCTTGCCGTACTTCTTTAGCTGGAATTAATTCACTACAAGCTAATTCAAACTTAAGGCGTTCGTTCTCGGATTGATACCAGTCCTTGCGGTCTTTAGGCGGCAAGTCTTCAGGGCTATAGCCTGGTTGAAGGTTTCGTGTTTCTGATTCATAAAACAAATGTTCAACCTCAGCAATATCATAACGATTTGCATTACCTACCTTATCAGTAGGCTCTATACCTTCTTGCCGTATTCTTTTCATAACAGTATTTCTATGAATACCATAGAATTCTGCGATTTGAGTAATATTGAGTAAATTTTGTTCTTTCATTTATTTTTCTATTATTTATTTAAGCGCTGCTGTCCCATAGAGGACCGAAATTTAGCCGCAAACTGCGCACTTGCGCTGCGTAAGCGCCTCTCAGCAGCTCAGGGTCCCCGACACCCTCCCCCGGCATCACTAACAACTACTGTCGCTTAGAACGGCTCTCAGGCAGCCTGATTGGTTTAACTAAAACAACACAAGCCATCTATACTAAACCTGTAAATTGTCTACAGGAGGTAGGTATATGGTCATGTATGTAATGTTATCAGTCGACCTCAGTCATGTTTCATCTACTGCTAGGGATAAGTTTAATAATTACCTTAAAGAAAACCAGTGGACCAAGTTAAGTCTAAGTACCACTTGGATAGCTCGTTTTAAGCATGGTGTATCAGTAAAAGATGCTCTTCAAGGGACTAAAATTGATGTAGAAAAGGCAGCTAATTATGCCAATATTATTAACTATGAGGTTGCTGCTCATGTTGGTGATCAAAAGCCTGAACAATGGCATTAACTTACCTTAAAGCCCACTGGAACGGCTCTCAAGCAGCCTGTCGAGCTTGTTATTAATTCAAAGGGTGTGGTATGAGATCTGCTATTCTTACTTAAAGTTTTGTCTAAAGTTTATTCTCATGCGCCTATACATTAGCTTCTCACTTCTAGTGGTCAGTCTTTACTCTTTTGCTGAAGACAAAAAAACTGTACAAATCACATCTGGCGAATACATGCCTTGGTCCTCAGAAACAGCTAAACATGAGGGCTTTGCTCACCATATCATTAGAGAGGCATTTAAGCGTAATGGGTATAGTTCAATTTTTCTTTTCCATCCTTGGGCTAGAAGCTATAAAGAGGGAGCGTCAGGCAAGTACCATGCCGCAGCTCATTGGACATGCACTCCTAAAAGAGCAAAAATTTTTCACTGCAGCGAACCTATCTATGAAGAAGATTATGTGTTTTTTCACTTCAAATTAAGACCAGTACAGTGGGAAACACTAGACGATCTAAACCAGTACAGAATTGGCGCAACTAGAGGTTATGCATACTCTGCAGAGTTTTGGAAAGCCCACAAAACAGGTCGGTTAAATATTATCGTCAACAACTCAGATGAGATAAATTTTAACATGTTATTTAAGAAGAGAATTGATATTTTCCCGATGGGTAGCGTTTCTGGGTATAGTTTTTTACTACAAAAGTATTCTAATACACAAGTTCAGACATTAACATATAACTCTAAGCCGCTCATCACTTATACCAATCATCTTCTTTTTCCTAAGAAAAGAGCTGATGCACAACAGTTACTCAAAACATTTAATGCTGGATTAAAATCTATGAGAGACGATGGCACTTACGAAAAATACTACGACTTATTATTAGAAGGGTATTATGATCAGCCATAACCTATTGCTGAGAAAGCCTCTCTAGCACCTTATCAAGTTTACTATTAATAAGCTTGATATCTCCCCTCATCTCAGCCCGAAAATCCTTAAAACTCTGCTCTAGGTGATCAGCTCTGGTAGCATTAATATCAATACGCTTATCCATTGAGAAGCCAAAGATAAAACCAGAAACAATCAATGAAAAAGTTGCAATAATGTGGGTGATGCCTACCTCTTTCTTGAAAACCCACCCGTCTTCTTGTGTTGTCATTCCTCCTAATTCCTTATTTATTTAATTAATGTGTTGAGCGCATCCGTTTTAGTCTTGCTAAACCCTTGCCTGTTATTAAGGGTGTGATGCTGTCTTTCAATCCCCAATGAGAATGCATATATTGGCTTAGCTTTACATCCATATAACCACTATTGATGGTGGCCTGGTATGGCTCATTGTCAGGATTAATCCACTCAACTTGCCGTAAATACTCCATTAAACGATTACGCCCAGTATTTAAAACCTTGGCCGCCTCTGCGACAGTGATAGTCTCTTCTGAAATTGTCACCTCATCATGAAAGTCAGCTTTAGGCTGTAATACAGCAATTTGTTTATTTTGCTCTTGTACCTTTTCGATTGACTGAGCTAACAAGCCTGCTATTTGTTGTGGGTTTGACCAATCAATTTGAGTTAATCCATAACCACCTGTTTTGCGGATGCTGGGCAATACATCACCTGCAACCCATTCTTCAAACTTTTGTGCTTCTGGTAACTTAGAGCGCATGATGAGTCGATAGACATCACGTTCAGGAATAATTGCCAGCCCTCGGGGCGGAATATTCAAACTCGGTATTTCACCGTGTTTGAGGCGTGACGAGGCTTTGCAGTGTGTTGCTATAGCATCAAAGGGGCGAACATAACCTAGTAGCTTTGCAACATCCTTAGCCACAAACCAAGGCTCACCCGCTTTATCAATGACGCGAATAGATGAATTATTGAACTGAAAAGGAATAATATTCAAATTAGTTTCCTGTTTTATTTTTTAAAAAGTTAATTGATTGGTTGGCTAATACGTTTCTCAATATCCGCCTAAATCCAAACGTATCGATATACACCAGGGCTAAGGCGTACATATACCACTCTGGCACGCTGGCACTCAGCACTTCAAAGCCTTGTTTTATGTGGCTTCCCATCTCTGGCACAAAGCACATCACAAGCGGCGTAACAGTCACAACTAGTAAGAAATCATCCTTCCACCCTCGCGACTGAATGCTAAGCGAATCAAGCTCTGAGGCGCTGATATTGCCTTGATGGATGTCGTCTAATTGCTTTTGGTGAATGGCTTGCTTGAGTTCAGCTTTACGTTGTCTAACGGCAATGTAAGACTGAACTACACTAGATAGTGTGTTGATAATTGTTGTGATCATGGTTAGAAAATTTTATGAAGTTAAAGCTTGCATCCATATGCTTCTGTTACTTATCAGCACTTTTTATTAACCCTATATTTGCTATCAACAAGAGCTCAGACTACCTATTTGCTACAGACTCCTGGCCGCCCTACTTAGGCCCTAAGTTAAAAAACGGAGGATTTTTTTCTGAAATAGTTAAAGAAGCCTATCGCCAGCAAGGGAAGACCGTTGATATCTTGTACACCTCTTGGAAGAGGGCTTTTGAGCTTACCAAACAGGGGAAGTATGAAGGCCTTCTTGGGGTTTATTATGTCCCAGAAAGAGAAAGTTATTTTAAATATTCCTCAGTAATATTTGATAGTCGGATGTATTTGTATAGCAAGAAGTCAAAAAACATTACTTTTAATAACTTGCGAGAGCTTTCTGGTTATCGCATAGGTATTGTCAGAGGGTTTTATTATTCGGATGAATTCAATAACGCTATATACTTAGAAAAGTATGAAAGTGTTGGCGCAAAAGAAAACATTACACTATTGGTTATTGGTCGAATGGATCTTATAGCCGCAGATAGCCGAGTAATGCAATACTACATTAACACGGCCTTTCCTAGCCTCAACAACAAATATACGCAACACCCTTTTCTTCTTCATGCCAAAAATCTACACCTAGTTATATCTAAGGCTATTCCTAACTATGAGCAACTTCATCAAGAGTTTGAAGCAGGTTTTGCTATCATGAAGAAGAAAGGGCTGGATAAGGCAATCATGCTTAAACATGGTTTCAGCCTATAGTCATTATTACCTTAGTTCATAACTTAAACTATTCGTAATTTTGCTTTAGTCCCATATAAAAATACAGGGTATTCGAATGCACACAGGCACAGTTAAGTTTTTTAATTCAGCCAAAGGTTTTGGCTTTATCGCTCCTACTGAAGGTAAAGACCTATTTTTTCATAAATCAGAGATTCAAGGCTATGAACCGCAAGATGGTGAAAAAGTAGAGTTTGAAATAGGCCAAAGTCAGAAAGGCCCATGTGCTGTTAATGTTCGAGTTACAAGGTAGCAACAAAAAAACCACCCCAACAGAGGTGGTATGCATAGAGAAGCAAAGGTCTAGACGTCCTTGCGTATACCATACCAACCGCTAACAACTATGTGATTATGTATTCAGCTAATTTTTCACATAGGCAGAATGAAAGCAGCAGGCACTTTCTATGTATAGCGGATTTCAGAGTTTTTACAATGTAAGGATAAAGCCAACTGCTGCCAAGGTACTAACCTAAAGGAGTAATGCGAGTGGCTAAAAACCAACAGACAGCAGCGGCCTTTTATAAGTATAGCCGTTAGTGCAACCTACTTACTGGCGGGGCTTCGTCAAAGTCTTCTGTTAAATACAACAGATCATGTAACGACAGTACTTGCCCGTTGTAGCCTGGCCTGCCCTTCAGCACTTCATAACGTCCAAGCATTTGCTTGTAAATTGGCATCATTGGCTCAGTTGGCGGGTAACACAGCATATCTTCGCTAATTACTCTTAGCCCTGGCATGTCTTCAAAATCTTCACTACGAAGCAAGGCCATAAAAAAGCCTTTAATTTCTTCATAATATTTATCAGACTCACTGAAGCCATTGAACACCACTTTTGCTTGATCTATTTTCTCTTTTTCATCAGCAGTCAGCTGGTAATAGCTGGCTTCCATTACATCGAAAAGCTCCATTATTTCGAGCACTTCCAATTGTACTTCTCTAGGCAGTTCGGGGCCTCCATTGAATAATTCAGGGTAAAGCGTGGTTAAGTTAAGGTTGAGCATGTCAATGTAATACTCATATTTATACTGCTGATAGCGCCCTTGCTCTTTGTCTAAGAACGGGTACAACAGCTTGAGTATTTTGTATTGATTGCGTAGTACGGCTTTTTGGAAATAATCGAGTTGGTATTTATTTGTCATTGTTTTTCCCACCACTCTCCCACATCAAAATTAGGACAGGTTTTCTTAGGGTCTAAGTCTGTATGTCCGCATATCTCGGCTAGCGGGTGCTGGTCTTTCCACCGCGTCAATACACGCTCTAGGCTGTCTAACTGGTCTGGCGTAAACTCATCACGACCAACCAGGCAAACACCTAAACTGTTGCGGTTATGCCCTTTAACGTGAGCACCAGGCCAGAACTCAGGGCGGCCATTCTCGATTACCCCATCACGCCGAATAACCTTGTGATAGCCGATACCTGACCAACTCCGTTGTACATGCCATAGGTGTATATCAGCGGCGGTAACGTCCCGGTCGTCTGGCGTGTCTGAGCAATGGACGACGAGTTTTGTTATTTTCATTTTCTAAAAACCAATTTATATCAGACACAACTATTGATCTACATCAGTTCTGTTTAGTGAGAATTAAAATAATTTATGTGTCGTATAATTTTATATTAACGAGGAAAGGATTATGTTAAAAAATATTCTTAAGTTATCCATGCTGTGCTTAGCTATCAGCTCATCATCTGGTGTTTTTGCTGATTCAGCAAGCTATGAAGGTGGTACACTTCCTACAAAGTGCTACTTTAGTCCTGTATCATGTTTCTGAAAACAAACAAAAAAAGCCCCAACAATGTGGGGCTTGAAAGGATATTAATTGTTTGTTTTTACAACTGAGTGGACCGATTATAGTCCACCCAATATGAATAAATTATTAACTTAGCACTCTATTACCTTTTGGTGGTCTTGGGCAGCTAGGTCCACCTTTTACAGTAAATGTAGGAACAACACTAGGTCTCATCCCACCACGGCTTGTTGCTAAACCTGCAAACTCAACAGGCTTACTAACTACACTACCTTCTTTAAGTGGCTTAGGCCAGTGGGGGCCACCAGGTGCGAACTCAATTGATGTAGATACAACTCCAGGTTTAAAAACACCATGATCGAGTGCAAAATTGGCAAAATTTAAAGGGAGCGGACAAACCTTTAACCTACATACAATTTCTTGCGTGGCCAACCTAAACTCTGGTGGTAAGTCTATAGCTCTAAACTCGTCATTTTTAGTCACCAAATCTGCATGGGCGCTATTAATACCCACAACAGCTAAAGCTGTAACTATTATCTTTTTCATGGTTAATTATTTTCTTTTTGACGTAAGGATCGCGGATTATACGACTTAAGCGGTATAGATAAAGATGACAACAAAGAGACCAAAACAATAAATTCTTGGTAAAAATAGCCCCATAGGGATGGGGCTTTTACAATATTAACAATGATTGCTATGTTTAGGAAAGTAATCTAAACAACAGGCGCATTATATCAATATGAGTTACGAACTTAAAAAATAAATATTTTTATATTAGCAAAATTCATCAGGAATTGGATCCTCAGAGCGTATAAGATGAAAGCTAATAGCTTTCTCTATAGCTTGTTGTAATTCAAGTACAGCATCAGCCTCTGCCATATGTTTTTGTCTTCTTAAATCCCTAATTTTAGTTGATAAACCACTTCTATACACTTGCCATGTCACATTCTGACTTTTAACTGGTACTATCCAACTACATTTTGGCATAGCACGAACCGCTTTAAAATATTCTCTCAAGTGAATACTCATTATTTAAATAACTCCTGTATAAAAATTATATTAAGTCCCTGAAAGGCCCATGCGACATACTCTCTATCGACGAGTCATCATGAGGTGATTCGATATTACAACTGGCCTTGTTTGCCTATTTGCTCAAAAGCGACTCCGTTAAAGCGCAGAACGAAAAAAGCCCCGCAGGTTGGCGAGGCTTTCGAGAAGATATAAGTTACTTAGTATGGAAAATATTATGCCAGAATCATTTCACTCAGTCAATCATTAATTTTAATTATTTCCTTTAAACTTGTATGCAAGGATAAAATTTTTTATCTCTTCAACTGGTTTAAACCATTCGCCTTTTACCCGATATTTAGCAAACTCTTCATGTAAAATTTTTTCCATGTAGTCCTTTGCTTTAAACACACCTAATAGTTTTAGCTCTACAGGGGAGGCAGAATTTAACGAACACATTCTAGCCTGTACATCTTTCGTTCTACCTATTTTGATTAAACCATCTTCGCCAGCTTGTACAAAATAAATATACGAAACTCCTTTAGGCAGACTACGTTCTGATTTTGGTTTTACTTTTGACCTAGCTTTATCCAAACAAGACTGACACCAGTCATAGCCAATAGCTGGATCATTAATACACCCTTTTGAGCTACACAAAGCAGGCAAGGCATAACTATAAACTGGTGGTACTAACTGTTTTTGCATCAATAGTCCTTAGTGAAATAGCTTGCCTGATAAATGCTTGATACCTAACTCAACGTCTTTATGAAGTACTTCGACTGCCTCCTGATAAACCTTTTTCCACTTCCGATAAAAAGTTGTTTGTGGAATGCCTGTTAAGTCTGCAATCTCTTTAACCGTTGGATACTTATGCCCTGTTGCCGCACAGCTCTTACACTTCCCGCGCCGTGTAACCCCAGTTCCATTACAGAACTTACAAATATTGTCAGATACCACCTCATAGATAGCCGCTTTCATCACCTGTTTACCTTCGTCGCTTTGATAATTAAACCGCTCACTTACCAGCTTGGTTAACTCATTGATAACTGTGTGATCGTTGGAGTACTTAACCCTAATCAACAGGTAGGGTATATCCTCCATGCCAGCACAGGCCCCCGCCACCATGTTAGAGGTAATTTCAGGAATGCCCTTATCACCTCCACCCATTGCGTTATAATTAATCCCCTTCGCAGCCATTAAGGCCATTAAATTTGCGCTCATGTTCGTTTCTCGTTCTTATAAATTCATATAGTTATTAATTTCGGTTTGTGCAGCTTCGATGCCCCTGCAAACGGTTGCTAGGTAGCCTTGCTCTGCTAGCCTGCTTATCCATTCTTTTTGGTTGGCAGAAACTGCCGTCTTTGTTGGTGGGCTGGCCTTAAACTCAATCATTAGCCCGTGATACCTGCCCTTTGGCACCATCACAAAGATGTCAGGAACACCTGCCTTTACGCCTTGCCGCTTTAACTTATTTGCTGTTTGAATATTTCGCTTGCCGCCATTGGGCGGATGAAAAGTTAATCTGTATGCGTCTGGGTGCTCTACCCGTAACCAACTAAAAAGCTGCTCTTGTTCTTGTCCTTCTAAATCTCTCATTGATTATTATTTGGTATTCTATTGGATTGATCATTTTTTGATTTATCACATATTTTCACATGGGAAATGTGAGAATGATGTGAAAAAGGAAAGTAAGAAATATACTTATATAATAGTATATATTTATATATATTATTATTTATCACATTATCACATCACTTTTAGCACCCTTTTCTATTTTCACTTTTGGAAATTTATTTACTTAAAACCCATGTGAAAATGTGAAAAGTGCTCTAGCCCAGTAACCACGCCGTCTACATTTCACATGAGTAGTTATGTGAAAATGTGTGAATTATGGATTTATGTACACCCAAGCAGCTCTCGGTCTGCCATAGGTATTAACATTGGCCATAAACTGAGCTTTACCACGATTCATCAACGCCTTTTTAATCTGCTCAAACTGTCGCGGGTCCAGTTTTGAGAAAGCAGGCTTTCTGCCCATCTCATATTCAGTCAGCCCTTTACCACCAGCCAGCCTTAGAGCCTCCTCACACGCCTTAAGTTGTGTCTCAAACTCAGAACCACCTACCCGCCGTATAACCGTATCAACAAGCTTAAAGTCGAGATAACGCACGTAATCGATAGCCCATTGTGTCAGGCTGTGGTGAATTACCCGGTTAGCCTGGTCAACTGACAGCGACAGAATAAGCGCCAATCTCATAGCCTTTTCCCTGGTTCGGGTTAACAGCACATACAACTCTGAATCAGTGAGCTGTTGTTTCTTGTCGTTTAACTCAGCTTCGAATTCATCTAACAGCTGTAGGCTTTTTTCATCAAAGAACAACACATGTTGTTTAGGCATCTCATGGCTAGGCTTAAACGGTATTAAATTACCCACTAGCTTTGTTCTAACCTGTCGTGTCCACTCGATAATGGTTTTAGGCACTGGCCGCGCTTCAGGCTTAACTGATAGCTGCATAGGCAGATCGCTTTCCATGATTAAAAACCGGCCTAAAAAACCATCCCTCACTAACTGAGGTGTAAGGCATTGGTAAAACGTCCCTGGTGTCGTCATTCCGAATAAAGTAATAGCCGGATTAGACACCCTCTGAGGCCGCTCTAGGTCTTCCTTCTTCACAGACATTGTAGAGTACGTCTGTGGTCGTAAAACACCGTCACAGCGGCTCCAGACCTCTATCAGTTGCGTGATAGCTTCCTCTCTGTGCGAATTGCCTTTTCGGTGCGAGCTTTCCAGGTATTTACCAAACTCATCAATAATCGTTATATGGTTAGGATGTGCTAATGCTTGGCTCATCACGGCACCCGTTGAGGTATAACCGCTACCAGCCACTAAATCCCCATAACCAGCAGTTTCTAACACTGATTCAATGATTTTTTTACCGTGTTCTTTACCCTCACCCGATTTAGCCACATTCAAAAAATACAACGACGAAAAGTTGTCTTGATCTGTCTTGTAATACCGACCACACACTAAACTCCCCAGCGCTAAAGCAGTCTGTACAGCTAATGCCGGTTGCTTTTTAACAGCCGTATCATTGGCATAATCCACTAGCTCACCTAACGCGCCGGGGACTTTGTAAAGATGGCTAGGCATCTCGTCCAGCACTTCAACTGTCGGCTGTTGTGGCTCAGGCTTTTCGTGCTCCAATGAAATGGCGGCACCTGGGTTATTGCGTAAGTGGGTTAATGCCACGCTAGCAACTGTCGTGTTTAGCTCTTGCTGGTCGAGTGGTGCCGGGTTGCTGTTATTCCATTGGCTAACCAATTGGGTAACGGTTTTTAGGTCGTACCCGGCTGTAATGTACTGCCCTGCCAGGCTAGCCGCTGCGTTGTTCCGTCCACCCTCCTCTACTGGGCTACCGTCGTGTTTCGTTGGCAAATAAGCATTTATGCTAAAACCAAAGTTACCAATGGTCTTATCTTCAGCGTTAAACGACTTTATTTGCGTGATGTCATCACGTAAAAGGTACGGCAAATCATGCACTGAATTAATTGGCCAGGTTGGGTCAAGTTCCCACTCATACACAACACCTGTGTAATGTACAGAACCTGGCGCTACGACATAACCACCTTCCCCTCTAACATCTATTTTTGTAGTGGTATTGGCTGAGTTGCGGATCTCAATGCTTTTGTCGTACTGGAAGTAATAGTGCTTGCCTTTGGCTGTTTTGACCTTCCAAGGGGTGCGCCCTACTTTCCCCGACTCCATGAATTCGACGGCTTCTTTAGAGTCGGCATCAACCACCACCACGCTTTTACCTGTGATGATTCCATAATTGGCATGGGGCCAGCGTTGCACCCAGCTTGCTATCTCGTCGTCTGTCGGCTCTTTATCCTGGTACTGCTTCCAGCTGATAAGGGGATTTTTAGGCCACTGTTGTTGTGCTTTGTCTTGATCACTCTTGCAGCGTTCCTGTAAAAAGAATTCGGTTATTTTTTCAAAAGGGGAACCAAGTGGGATAATGGTAAAACCCTGCTCGACCAGCTCCCACGCTAATTCATCAGTTGTTTTTAATTTTGTGTCTGTCATTGCTTACTGCTAATTAAATTCGTAGCTCATTATTTTTTTAAATTTGCCATCAGGTTTGACTTGTATGGCCCTGGGTGTTTTAACTTGAATGGTTTGCAGCACCTTCACAGCTTCAAGGCTGTTACACGGTAACGGGCTGTCATACCCGACACGTTGCACCCACCACGTTTGTGCTTTGGTCTTTGCATACCCTTCATGCTCTGGACAAACCCACTCATTAATAAAATCAAAGCCGGTTCTGTAGGCCACACGAATGGAGTTAGGCGAGCCCTTTTTTTGATGCACAAAGTAATTCACGTCATTCACTGGCACCCATTCAGCTTCAACCTGTGAGCTTAAAACGGCATCTTTTGAGGCTTGTATTTCGTGCTTCGGCTTCTCTTTAATCTCAAAAATATGGCCACACTCTTCACACTCACGCCGAGCTGCCAGCTGTAATAGAAGACACTCGGGGCATTCTCTAATAGGTGCTTGGCCTTTTTTCTTCCTGGCTACGTTGGTTACTGTCACCTGGTCTATTGGCCCGTGGCGCTCGATGTTGCCGCCGTAATCCAATACAAGACAGTTGGTTTTGCCCGTCTCTGGCGATATGCGCAGCCCACGCCCCATAATCTGCATGTAAAGCCCTGGGGATTTGGTGGACCTAAGCAATACCAGTAAGTCGGTTCTAGGTGCATCAAAGCCGGTTGTAAGAACACCTTGTGAAATTAAACAACGTAAATTGCCTGTTGTGTAACTTCGAATGAGGTCTACCCTTGCGCTTAGAGGCGTTTTTCCATGTATTAGCCCACAATGGATGCCTCGCTTTTTCAGCTTGTCTTCTATCGCTAAGCAGTGGTTTACTGATACCCCAAAGATCAACCAGCTTTGCCGGTCTGCCCCTAGCTCGCATATCTCATCTAAGGCTTTATCTGTCAGGTCGTTTTTGCTGACAGCCTTTTCCATATCCTTAGTAGCAAAGTCGCCCTGCTGAGTCCGCACGCCAGTTAAATCGATTTTCTCTCGACCACCTTTGGTGACTAATGGGCTTAAAAACCCTTCATCAATCAGTTGCTGTATATCGGTTTCATAAACAATTTTATGAAATAATGGGTTGTCCCCTTCCGTTAACAGCCCGGATTTAGTTCGGTAGGGCGTAGCTGAAAAGCCCACCATTCTAAGCTTGGGATTCATTAAGCAAGCGTGCTGCAAAAACTTGCTGTACAGGGTGCTGTCTTTTTCAGCATTAATTAAATGGCACTCATCCACTAACACAAAATCATAAGGTGGTAGATCAAATGCCTTGCTATGTACGGATTGGATACCCGCAAATAATATTTGTGAATCCGTGTCTTTGCGCTTTAGGCTCGCTGAATAAATACCAATATCGAGATAAGGGTTAATAGTTTTTAGCTTTGCGTAATTCTGCTCTAGTATCTCTTTCACATGGCTGAGTACTAAAAACCGTCGGCCTGGGTTTTCACTTAATAATTCCTCAATAAGCTTGGCAATAATGACCGACTTGCCCCCGCCAGTAGAGACACATACAAGCGGGTTGCCGGTTTCTTCAGTTAAATATTTATAAACCGCGTCAATCGATTCTCGCTGATACCAACGAAGTTGCATGGTTAGCCCTCCGTTAGTTGTGCGTTAAACGCTTCTCGTAGCGTACTGACGTTGCTGTCAGTTAAAAGGCTTTTGTCGTCTACTGCCCGAATCTCGCTACTACTCAATTGCTCCGGGTCTTCACCACTAATAAATATTTCGCCTGTTTCTTTCAAAACGTATTTAATCCAATAGTCACCCGCGTCTAACACCTCAGCAAAATTAACCAACAAATACGGGTTGTACATGTGTGATTGGCAACCCCACTGCTGTTGTTCTTCTGTTAACGTGACGGCATAACGCTTACATTCCCAACGCCCTTCCGTTTCAACACCGACATGTAAGCAGGTCCGGCAATTGACCGCTGGCGCTTTATTTCCATGGCAAATAGCCTGGTGATCACAGAGTTTGCACTCATACCAACTAGGGTTATCACTGACTTTATCGAGCGGTTTATCACTGCAAATAATTCGGGCGGCTTTCTCGATATGCCGGTCTGCATGGTCTTGATCAAACTCAACAAACTCACCGTATAATTCGTCTGTATCTTTATTGACTGCAATATAAAACGCGTTATGTATTTTGCTTGCTGACATGTACATTTGCATTTGCGTGTAATGCTGCGGCTTGGCTTCTTTAACGCCTTTTTTCTTTAATTGTTTAAAGCTTTTATCGCTATGGGTTTTCATTTCAACGACATGTTTTTGAGTGGGGTTTTCAGGAAACCCCATGGCAATACCGTCAAGGCTGCCCCCAAAAAAACCATCACACGCTTGGATTTGATATTGCTTACCCGTCTGAGGGTTAACTGTGTTCAGTTTAACCCCAATTGCCTGTAAGTCAGCTGCAAAGCGGTCTTCGGCCAAGTGACCTGTATCAAACAGCCGGTACAAACGCCCTTCTAAGTCGCTGGGTGTACACCACCTGAAGTCATACCAGATAGCGCGCTCGCAAGGTTTGCCAATGATGGAAGCGCCGAGATGGCCGCGAAAACCGTTGTCAGATTTGTTTTTATAATGCAGATAAATAGTATTAATTGTTTCAGTTGCTAGATTTTGCTCCATTATTTTTTAAATAATTAATTACCACCCTGATTGCTGCCCTGGCTGATTAAATGGCGGCGTATGGGCGGCGATAGGCTGCTGTTGTGGTGCTTGGGGCTGCATGGGTTGTGCTATTGGTGCATACCCTTTAATTTCGTTCTGCGGCCCATATTGCGGGTTATTTTTAATCTTCAAGGTAATCATACAACTCTGGTTTAACAGTTGATCACTGTCGCTGGCATTAGGTAAACCAATAGCCAAACACAATGCAGATAACTGACCACGGCCTATTTGCTCCGCCTGTGGGTTTGGGTGAGAAATATTATAATTATTGAAAATCACTCTATTTACATACTCTCCCTCAGTAATCACAAACTTCACTTTTATATAAGCGCCAGTATTCGCACTGTTAGGCTTAATTTCAGCCTCTGTGATGATTGCGGGATAATCCCCCGGCGGAATCGGTTTAAACCCTTCTTCAGGCGGATGTTCACTTAAATTAAATCCAAAATTAGCCATTAATATTCGTTCCTACTGCTTTATTATTTTGTAATGCGGTTACAAATGCCCCCCAATCGAGTGGCAGTTTTTCCGGTAAGTTAAAGCGGTTCTTAGCGATATACGCAGGCTTCTCTACTGTGTAGATATTCCGCTGCCCGGTACCGATGCCGCGTGTTTTTTCTTTACCAAAACCCACATCTGTCTTTTGTACAACGGTCTGGTAATTACAGAAAAACACACAATCTAAACTTTCCTGCACCAAAGCACTGGCCTTGTCATGTAGCTTAATTTGATAGCGGTCATAAGGTTCACACTCAGGACTATCAAACCGTTTAATGTGGGCATGGGCGGTTAAGATATACGCCATGTTTTTTTCATTTCTGAGCCGGTCGAGTAAATCGAGTATTTGCCGCCAGTTGTTCAGTGCTTCTAGATAACCCTTACCAAAGCCGAAATCCTCAATACTGACCTTGCCTGCTTTAACGGCTGTGTGTTCCCACACCAACGGCTCTAAATGGTCTAACGAGTCGAGCACCACGGTTTTATAGTCGTGCTCTTCGTTTAGCAGCGCATTGAGTGCGCCGATGACATCCTCATAGCTCTTCAGCAATGGAAACGAATCAACGGTTAACTGCCCTGCCCCGTCTTCCGTAAATAAAAAAATGGGGTTAGGTGCATTAGCTGCAAATGTCGTTTTACCAATGCCATGTGTGCCGTAGAGCAATATACGCGGGGCTTGCTTCCCCTTTGTTTTCGATATGCTGTTTAGTGAAATGGCCATTAGTGCAGCTTCTCCACTTCAACAGCCGTCTTTGTGGGTGTTGTTGTAATTATGTTGCTTACCATCATAAATTTATTCGGGCTGGCGTCTCTCAACCTTATAAACTCAGCTTTGTTAATTTCATACTTCACACGGAAAACATCAGCAAACACATCTGAGCCAATTAAATTGATTAAGTCGTGTACTCGTTCCTGATCAACTTTTCGCTTGAGCGTTGATACTGTTCTGACTCGGTACTTATCTGATCTTTGGCTTCTACTGCCTTCTACTTCACGGCCAATCACATCAATAAGGCGCTCTTCAATGCTTAACCGATGCTCTCTCGCTTCCCGTTCTTTTTGTTTTGCCTGCTCTAAAAGCGAGGCCAAAAAATCCACACAATCCAGTTTTGTTTGTTTATCGTCCATTTCTGTTTTTTTCATTAGGTACATATCACTTTCATCATTCTTTTCATTCCATCGAGGGCCATCATAAACAATATCGTTTAACTAAACAATATTGTTTAACTTTTTTATTTGATTCACTTTTTTTGACACAAAAAACAGCCAAATGTATAGTCCAAACACTAACTAAACAAATTTGTGTAACTTATGTTCGCCTTAGATATAGACTCTGAAGTAATTGAAAAATACTGGTGTGAAGTTGGTAAACGCTTAGAAACAGCAAGATTACGCACTGGGTTAAACAAAACTGAAGTAGCTAAACAATTTGGTATAACTTTAGGAAGACTTGCCAATTTTGAATATGGGACAAGAAAGCCCAACTACTTTCAACTTGAAGAATTTGCACGCTTCTATGGTGTTAGCGCAGCATGGCTCGCAGGGTATGAAATAGATCATTCAAACTTAGTTCACTTATCTCAAGAGCAAACTAAAGAGGATGATAATTTTGCTCTCACCAAAGACTGGCTAAATCAACGCAACTTAACTAAAGATGATGTTTCAACAGTTCCTGTAAATGATGATTGTATGGACCCAGTGCTACACAAGAGTGATCACATAGTCATCAACAAGAAAGCTATTCTTTCTGAGAAAAAAGATTTATTTGCTATCAAGGTACATGAAAAGATTTGGTTTCGCTGGCTTCAGGAAACAGAAGATGGTGATGTTATAATTGAATCATTAAATGAAGATGTTTTTTTCCCCGACCAGAAAGTTAGTAAGGAAAAGTTTTCACAAATTGAAGTATTGGGCCGTGCTGAAGTTATTTTTCGAGAGAGATGAGTAGTTAAACAAAATCGTTTAACTTTGATCACAAAACAACCAGACTTAATAAAAAACCTCTCGCAATATGAGTCATAGCAGCTCATAAGCCTAAGTCTCATCTTACTTAGCCGGTTAACACACACCTCTGTGTTTTTTTCACGGTTTTGTGATAGTGTACGCCTGATATTATGCTTTTATGGCGGGTGGAGAAAGCTCAATACAATACCACTCTGTGGAAATAAGCTTCATCAGGATTCCGAGAGTTCCTGATAGTTGACACCTGCCGCCATTTATTAAACAATGGAGAAACTAACTAAATAAATCTCTCTCGGTAATAAAATGAATAATCATCAAAATTTCATCATTCCCAAAATACTTTCATTCCTCACCCGTAGTCCGTCTGTAGACTGTATATCTAGCAGCTAATCAGTCGCCTCTACACATTTAATTTTTATTTTATTCGCACACTGTCGCAGGGTTTTCGCTCGCCCTGAATAACTGTTAGTGAAGAATTTCACCTGACATCAAACGCTTAAATATACGACAGTTATCGCTTATTAACCTGGAAAGTATTAAGGGTTTGCATGTCTATTGCGGCTATTAAATGGGCTAATCAACAGAGCCTGGCTGTTACACCTAAAGCTATTCTAAAAGCATTGGCCGAAAGAGCTAACGAGTTCAACCAGTGCTGGCCTTCTATTCAGACTATTTGTGAGGACTCTGGTGCGTCTCGTTCATCAGTTAAGCGTCATATCAAAACATTAAAAGATCAAAAAATAATCTCATATATTAATCGCAAAAACAAAAGTGGCCGCGAAAATACCTCTAATCTTTATATCCTGAATATACCAAAATCCCCGAATTCTGCATCGGTTCAAGCTGACCCTACCCCGGTCCAGCCTGGACCCCAAACTATCAATGAATTAAATAAATATTCTACTACTGATCAAGCAGAGTCTAAAAATTCACCAGATAAAAAAATAAACAATAAAAAACCAATGACAATGGATTGGGAGCCAAATTGGGACACTCTAGACCAGGCATTAGAAAACTTAGGCATTAACCACGGATTTGCCGCCGAACAGTTAGACGAGTTTCGTATGTACTGGCTAGACAATGGTAGTAAACGTACAGGTTGGAACGCTGCATTTTTAAATCACCTTCAGCGCCAATGGCCCCGCCACTTGCAACAACTGAAGTTGCTGGAGGCTAGACAGCTTATGACAGAGCGCCGCACGAATCACCTTAACTCATTATACAAAGAACCACATACCACTCGTGAAGTCCTTACAGACACCTCATGGGCAGACGGTATCAACTTTGATAATGACCTTAAAATAAACAACTGCAATCAAAAGAGCGAACATGAACAATTCAATTGCTACCAATCAAAGCCAGCCTATTGCTATGAGCAAGAGCAAAATAACAGCTTGCTTTAATTACTACAGAGCAATGGCTAGCGGCATCGAGACTATTAGCAAAACACTGCTAGAAAATGAGGGTGGTTCTCTCCCTCATGACCGGCTACAGGACATTTACATACTGTCAAACAAGCTAAAAGAAGAGTTGGAATTAATCATTAATGAGTAAGGAAATTCTAGGTAACGAAGTGATTGGCATACAAAGCCAGTCACTGACTGAAACTGAGCTGCAAATTCTTGTAGCTCTGGCCGATGGCAAAACAGACAGCCAGGTAGAAAAGGAGTTAAGCACTGACATAACCATCGCCAGTCGTCCGATATTTGCGAAACTTGGAGCTAAGACCAAAACACACATGATGAGTCGTGCGTTCTTGCTGGGTGTGCTGCTACCAAGGGCTTTAAGTGCCCTACTCTGCTTGGCTATGGTCTTGCCAGATGATGGGTTTAGGCGTGAGAGAACAAGGATTAGAGGTTCTTATAGTAGGCTGATTGTTTGATTTGAATGTCACTATACTCTCGTCCTATGTAAACAAGACGAGGGTATTTAGTTGTCAGTTAATTTTACATTAATCAAAATTATTCTAATAATTCTTTATTAAACTTCATATAAACATTACCACTTTTACATATTTTTTCCTGTCATTATTGTTGTATTAAATAAACTCGTGCAATCATTGATGATAGGGAAATATATGAAAACAATTGTATTATTATTAATCAATTTAATTTTATCAAGTACAGCAAATGCCATTCCAATAGAATTTACTCATACAGGAATAGGCTCTGGATCAATAGGAAACACCAACTTTTTAAATAAAAATATTACATTCACAGCTTTTGGGGATACTGAAGATAGAATCAAGTTTGACGGTCATGGCTTTGCAATTCAGCACTTAACCGCCAAAGTAAAAATTGATGGTTTGGGTATATTTGACTTTATTTCAAAAACACGCACTTTTGTTAATAACAATTCTGCAATTGTTGGATTTTCAAGAAGTGTAGACCTTGGTCATAGTGGTACCGACCTATACAATGGCCCTTCTGATTCCTTATTTAACACTTGGGATATGCTTTCCTCTACTAACCTAATTTCTGGTAGCGCCAGATTCTTACAATGGGGAGTTGATATTATCACTAATAGTGGTGTTTTACTCTTTGAAAATGTCACTTCATCAACAGCCTCTTTCAAAGCTACGATTAAGCACATTTCAGAGCCTCCCTTTTGGCCACTAATGATGGTAGGCATGGCTGGATTATTACTGCGCCGCACTTTTGTAGCTAATTGAACACTTCTACACTTGAAACAGTAAATCCCCCTACCCTGCCTGATGGTGGGGTAATGCGTTTAATTAATTTAAAGGGTAATTACGAAGGATCAGCCAGGAACACTTGATCTTCCCCATTTAGCGTACACCCATCTTTAACCTTCCCCATATAATCGACTACATTAGCTGCAAAGCTAGAAGTCATGAGCAGCGAAGAAAAAAGTATATTTTTTATTTTAATATTTGTTCTTTTGTTAATAAAAATACTTAAAGCATTTGATATGTCTACCTGAAATAATATTTAAGAGCAAAAGACTTTACATATATTTACATTTGCCGACAGAAGTTGTATGAATTGAATGGAAAATCATCACTGACTGGGAGAAGGTAAACGCCCTACTCTGTTTGGCTATGATCTTGCCAGATGATAGGGTTGAGGATTAAGGGTTCTTTAAAGTCTGCAGAAATAGTAATAGTGTGGTATAAAATTCAGATCAACTTATACACAAATTCATATTTTTCTGGTTTTGTCGCTTCTTAATAACAGCAAGATAATAATTTTCTAAACTATACATTTCCAGCACTAGTTAGAAAATGTAAATATCAAAACATAG
>NZ_CP048880.1 GCF_011009015.1 Spartinivicinus ruber | reverse complement strand
GTCCCTCTTCGCTTCAGCGACGAAAACCTTAAAACAAACATCCAGCTACTACCCTCCAGCCTAGCAAGACTCACCCAAATTAAGGGCGTATCCTATACCTTTGAACCCACTAATACAGAAGAGTATGGCGTCATAGCCCAAGACATACAGCAAGCCTTTCCTGAGCTTGTGTCTACGCATGATAGCGGCTACCTCCAAGTAGACTATACTGGCTTAATCCCTGTACTGATTGAGGCTGTGAAAGAGCTAAAGCAGGAAGTTGAAGACTTAAAAAGAGAACGTGAAATATAAACTTATACGGTTCTGTCGCATAAATTTTTCAGTTTCCAAGCAGCCTAATCCCTGGACACTCTTATCCTGCTAATGCACAGAACCATCAAAATACAGATAGTTTGATCTTCCCCCCATTTAGCGGACACCCAACTTTAGGATTACACTAGCCTAAATTGAGGTGTCAAAAGAAAAATAAGACTTATCCAATTGAGTTTAAAAAAGAGGCCGTTAGTTCGGTAGCTGTAAAGCTGGTCTGAGCTGTGACATGCTCCCCCCACTAAACGACTGACGTCGCTCTAGTGGGGGCTTCTTGTGACCCAAGCGGTACTGATACCACTTCTTTCGCTGTAGCATCTACGCTGATAGATTTAGCTACAGGGGAACTCTTTACACAAACGCTATGTCCTAGCGCATCAGCTAAAGCAAACTGTTTTATCATGATGGCGGCGTTATGGTCTCTGTCATGCACCGCTCCACATTCACATTGCCATTCACGTATTTTCAAAGACATTTTTTCTTGCTTCAGACCGCAGCTGCTACAAGTTTTAGAGCTAGGTGCAAAGCGGTCTATGGTTAGTAGGTTTTTACCGTTCCATTCACACTTATAACGCAAGGTTGTGATGAACATACCCCAACCACAATCACTAATTGCTCGGGATAATTTACGGTTTTTTACCATGCCTTTGATATTTAGGTTTTCTACTGCAAAGCTAGTTGCGTGGCTTTTGTCAGCCAGTTTTGCTGTTTCTTGATGAATAAAATCATAACGTTGGTTGGCTATTCTTTCATGAATAGTAGCGACACAGCACTTTTGTTTGGCTCTATTATTTGAGCCTTTTTTCTTCCGTGCTAATTTTTTCTGTTCGATAGCAAGGCGGGGTAATGAGTGTTTTTGATAATTAGGGTTATTGGTTTTATTACCTTCGCTATCAATAATAAAATGACTAATTCCAACGTCTAAGCCTAGTGTTTTATTGTCTTCAACGGTTGTAGGAATAGGTGCCGTAAAATTATTATCAACCAAAACACTAACAGTATATTTACCTGATGGAGAGCGCTTAACTGTAACGGTTTTTATCTGTCCGTCAAAACTTCTATGTAGCTTTATTTTGATGCCTTTCAGCTTGGGCAAATTGATTTTATTACCTTCAAAATCAATGGTGACGTGCTGAGGACATTGGAAAGACTGCCAACCTGAATACTTTGATTTGAATTTAGGGAATTTAGTGCGACCTTTGAAAAAGTTACCAAAAGCTGTTTCTAGGTTCATTAGAGAGGCTAGCAAGGCCTGGCTGTTGACCTCACTAAGCCAAGGTTTGTCATCCTTCTTACTTGCAACAATACGCTTCTGTAATTCACTTTTAGAAAGGCTTTTACCAGTCTCTTTATAGTGTTTATCTTTTTCAGCTAAAGCCCAATTGTAGATATGACGAGCGCAACCAAAGTGCTTATCAATTAACACTCTTTGTTCTGCATTAGGATAGATTCTGTACTTATACGCTCTCATGTCGTATATTTTGCCTAAATTACAGTTTAGTGTAAATAGATGAAATCCCATTATCACTGTGTTTATAAGCTAAAATATCATTTAGTGTTAGTAACCAAATACCGTAGAAAGTGCTTCACTAATGACATACTCAATCGCCTTGAAGATATTTGTAATGATCAATGTAAACGCTGGGAAATTGATTTAGAACAGTTTGGCGGTGAAGCAGACCACATACATCTTATGTTGGATATGCACCCTAATATCATGCCCAGTAAATTCATCAATAGCTTGAAGACTGTATCAAGCAGATTGATTAGAAAAGAATATGGCGAACACCTAAAAAAATATTACTGGGAAAAGCCTGTGCTTTGGACAAGAGCTTATTGCTTGATTACGGCAGGTGGTGCACCACTTGAAATGCTAAAACAATATATCGCTAACCAAGAGAGACCTGAATAGCAGTCCTTCAGACTGCCCGCTATCCATCGCCACCTAAACGGCAAAGTTACACAATGCCGCTATAGATGGAGAATTCCGCGAAATCCGTTAAATGGGCTCTGAACCCTTCAAAATCTTTGTCTGAATACAGTAGTGGTATTTTATTTTCAATACAGAATGTGGCAATCATACAGTCAATCGTTTTCCTGACGGTAATTCCCTTCTTCCTTAAAGTTCGGTAGTTTTCGGCACTTTTAATGGCAAGGTGTTGGTTACACAAAGGGTAAATATCAAGTGTTGTTAGTAGCTCTTTAGCTTTTTTAAAGTCTTTATCTTGTCGAAAACCTTGGAGTATTTCAGCCAGGATTAAATCACCAATCACCACTATGTCAGTAGATAGTAGGTTGTCTAATTTGTCAGTGTGGGCAGTTTCTTTACCATTGAAGTAGTCAATCCAAACGCTTGTATCAACAAGAACCACTAATTAGTCCTCATCTCATCTAGATCACCTTCCCAGTTTAGTTTGCCCCGAAACCGCTTAATCTTCTCTTGCTGCTTAAGCTTAATAAGCATCTTCAAACCAGCTTCTACAGCGTCTTTTTTGGTCTTCAAGCCAGTAATCTTAAGAGCTTCAGCCATTAAGTTGTCATCAATATTGATGTTGGTCCGCATTGCTATTTACCTTTAATGTGTATGCTTTAATAAAATTATACACATCAAAGGCATGACAAACAACTTACTTGGTTGATTACTAGTCAAGCTATAATTTAACATCCTCCCCGCCCTCAAAGGACGGGGTTTTACGCACTTTCTGCTAAAATATAACTTTTAAATTATATAACTTTGAAGTTATACTAGACTTAAACTAATAGTAAGATGGGTACCTATGTGGAAGGTTGTTACCGTAGATGAGTTTGACCAATGGTTTTTGGGACTTAACGAGGCTGAACAGGTATCTGTATTGACTGTTATTAAACTGCTTGAAGTTCGTGGGCCTGAACTAGGCCGACCTTATGCAGACACTTTAGAAAGCACTAAGGAAGTCAAAAACCTGAAGGAGCTAAGAACACAACATCAAGGCAGGCCATATCGCATATTCTTTGCCTTTGACCCCAAGCGGCAAGCAGTATTGCTTTGTGGTGGAGATAAAACAGGCGATAAACGCTTTTACAAACGGATGATTCCAATAGCAGAGGGTGAGTTCTTAAAACACTTAGAAAAAGAAGAGCTGCACTAACCGGAGGGTTTGAACATGGCAAAACCATTATCTGAATTACTAAAACAGGTCTCACCTGAAGTGCAGGCAAAAGCCTCTGCTAAAGCAGCTGAGCTACTTACAGAGATGACTCTTGCAGAGCTTCGCCAGTCAAAAGACATTACCCAAACTGAGCTAGCAGAAGCCTTAAGCACAACACAGCCTAATATTGCTAATGTAGAGAAACGGTCAGATGTTTATCTTTCTACCCTTCGCAACTACCTACATGCGCTAGGTGGTGAATTAGAGGTAGTGGCGCGTTTTCCTGATGGTTCAGCAGTAGCTATTAACCAGTATGACAACAATCACACGACATGATAATTCCATATCCGTCCTAGGACACGGGACAACGGTATGTTTCGGCTGTGTGAGATCTAAGGGGTTAGAGTCATGTACAACCCTTGATCACTGGTTCTGTCGGTGGGCTTTTGTTAGTGTTGGCAAGCCTTGTACTGGCCATAACAGACAAAGTGCTAGGAAAGGCTGAGTTTCCTAGCTTTGTATCTAGTGTAAATTGGGCTGGTATCTTACATCAAAACGCTCAGCTAAATTTGCAAGACGTTTATCTAATGGGTTCTGTCGCAAACTTTTCTCAGTTTCAAAAATGCCTGCTTTCAAGACACACTTAACCTGCTAATGCACAAAATTGCTCAAATAGTGTTTTATGTTTTATTGCTGGGTCAGCAAACTGTCCTTTCCTAAGCCTATGGATCAGCTCAATACCAGTTAGTGTAGATCGAGCACTATTAAATGATTTAAAGCCTAACATGGGTCGAGTCATGCGCTTAATAAACCGATGATCCTGCTCAACCCTATTATTGAGGTACTTCACTTGCCTTATAACAACAGGCTTCTCCAGCTCTTTATTTACTTCTGCAATCGCGGCCTTATTCGCTGCACTGCCATCAATGGTGGGATGATACCATACAGTTAGGTGTACAAATTTATTAAGCCACAACACTGGTAGGCCGGTGTGGAATATCAAACCAAAGATCAAAAAGTAAGGCTCCCTTCAATAAAAAAGTGTTGGAATGCGGTGATACGCTGATCCGGTATAGGAGCCTTTCAAGAGCATAACGGGTAAGTACCAGATTGAAATCTTGCTTAGTTGCTCTGGAATGATTTAGTAGACGGGCTCGCACAGATGCAGCCATATTTCGTTTACTCATGAAGTCAGGCTCTCAAGGTAAGGGCGGATAATATTAGTGACACGGCAAATACTGGCATAACGCCATAGCTCATCAATTTGCACTCGCCTGCTTTGCCATGACTCATTTAATGCCTCAAGAGCCACATCTAAGCCTATTTTATTACGGAATTTAAAACAGTCAGCCACCGTCTTAGCAACACAAGTTATGTGCACCGTTACACCTTCCACTAGGTGATCTTCAACTCCTTCAATTAGCGACTCCCCGGAGAATCGTACGACACGAAGCGGAGGGTATTCTATTGTGGGAGCATGAGCTTTATTTGGTATGGCTATCCAGACTTCAAATGGTGCCTGGGTAGTTAGTCCATGAAACTGAAGTGCTGATAGTAAGCAAACCAGTGCTTGAGGGTTCTTTCGGGATACCTCAGCTAGGCTGGTATGTTCTGAAACTGAGCGATCAGGGAGAGAATAGAGCCCCCGGTCAACTCTAACAAGCTGGCCACGTCGAACCATTCGTGTGAGAATCACTCTTGGCACGTTGATAGCGTCCAGATCATGACTCCTAATCAGCCCATGAGAACCGACTAGCTTCAGAACTTGCTGATAATATGTTTCCTGTTTCATGTATCTATGATGTTCCGAATTCGCGGTATTTGTCAATATTTACCGAGAATATGGAACATTTCGGATAGGGGCGAATAAGTCTCTATGCTGTTGACGCTGAAGAAAGTTAGATTTCATACAAATACAGCTCGTGAGTCCCTTTCTCTTCAATGCCCAAGTAGTCCAGGGTTTGCTTCTGGGTGGCATGTCCAAACGCCTCCATCAGCACGGGAACAGGGGCGTTATTACCTTTGCGCTGCCAGTAACCCCACGTTTTGCGTAGTGTGTGGCTGCCGTAGTTGCCTTTCAAGCCCATGTTTCTACACCATTCTTTAACCATCCGGTTGACGGTGGGTACTATGATTTGTTCACACTAACTCTAGAATAATGGATTATCTGTTGTATAGTCCCAGAACAATAGCTGGTTATTATCGGCAGGTTTTGAAAAGGCGATAGGTGAATTGGGTGGAAAATGGAGCACTTAATAGTCTGGGATGCCTGTTGGTTGAGTTTGATACACGGCAGAAGGGTTAGTCCTTGAATATAAAAGACAATTAGTTCGTCAGTAAAAACATCATACAACTAATATAAAACCCGCGCTACTTTATTTATTAAGACTAAAAAATAAAAAAACCTGTCTTAATAAGAAAAAAGACATTATAAAAAAGTATAATTATTACAATTGTTTTAAAATCTGCCTAACATAATTAAGGAGACAGTTGTCAGTAATTGTTTTTATCAATCCATCTCATTAACTATTAAAATTTACTGATATTTATAAAATTTAAATATACTCGATAATTATTAGAGGCGCTCAAAAAAAGTATGGCGTTTCAAACAGATATCGGTGAATTTAGCGAAAATATTATTAGTTTAACTACTAGTAATAAAAAGGCACATTAGTTGATGTGCACAATGTTACACACCAAATTCAATGGCGTACATAAGACATTAATAATTTAGGAGAAGTCTAATGGATAGTAGTATTTTAGGTGTTCTTCGAACTCAGCAGTCAATTGATTTGACAAATGAGGTCAATAGGTTGGATAAGTCTCCAGAAGGAAGCTTAAATGGTAGACTGATTAAGCTTGGCGCATCTTCTCGTTCTGTTTTGAACTTATTTTATAAAGAGGCTCTTCACCAATTTGGAGAGAAGCTATCTTCTACTACTTCTTATGCAGCTCAATTTATGGTTAACAAGTTTGAGCTTGGTGAAGCTGGTATTAATAAACCAAAGACAGGCAAATCTCACATGGTTATCAGCTCTCCTATTGGTCTTTCCACTCCTCATCAACCAAACACTAGTAAATATCCAGACAGTGAAACCTTATCAAAAATGATGTCTGAACAAATGGAACGATCTGGCAATGCGTGGCCAGGAAATCGCCCAAAATAGACTGGTGGCATGCCCAAATTTCAAATACAAACTGGTTAACTTTTGTATAAAATTTAGCCAGTTTAGCCCTTGCAAATCAATCACTTAGGGGGCTGCTACACATAACCTTTTAAGGTATGCATTAAGCAAACTCAAAAACAGGGGGGAAGATCAGAATTTACTTTATTAATGCAGCAGCGATTAATAAAAAAATATGAGGATTATTTGAATATTTATTCTTCTCTCCTTTCATATTATACCTTTATATAAAGGGGATAAGAAATGAGTCTATCAATTAACCAGACACCAAGTACTACAAGAGAGCCTTTAGAAAGCCATAAGCCTACAAAGTTTACGGCTAATTTTAATGGTAAATTATTGAGTATTTTTAAATGCCAAACTGCTATAAATTTATTTAAAAAGCTGCAATTTAAACATAATTTTGCTAATAGTGACTACCACAATTCAGTTAGAATAGATATTTCCCCTGTAACACGAAGAGATAAAAACAGTGTATCTAACTATGAATATATAAAAAGAAGACTAAATACATCTCTACTGAGTTTGAAATCTACAAAGGTGTGTAGAGGTAGAGAAGAAATAAAAAAAGCAGCTGAGTTCAAATCATTTACTGAAGATGAGTCCTACAATTTAATTAAGGAAAAAATCAATGCAGGTGCTAAAAATGGCAAGCTAAAAGCACAAAGTAAGCTTACTTTTTTGTCTGGTTTAGTAATTGAGCAGGGGAAAGTAACAGGTAAAATGCCTATTAGTGAGAGTCAATTTGAACAGCTAAAAGGCCACTTAGACTTTCTTTTTGAAATTTTATAACAGTGAAAAAATGAACAAGAAGCCCAGAAAACTGGGCTTTGAGCAATAACGCCAAGCCATCAAGCAGTCAAACTTGTCAGATACGCATAAAGCCTTAGTCTTTAGTTTATTGGAGCTGTGTTTGTTGCTCATATTCTACAAGAGGGATAACTCTTAGTCCTGTAATGGTTCTGATAAGATGCTTACGATAACTCCTGAATCCCTAGTGTGTAGCAAGCCTTCTGTCTGCATCCAGCCTTATTCACAAATTTTCCCAAAATGATAGCATATATGATAGCTTAATGATGTCTTATACGCTATCATTCATACTATGAAAGTCATTATTGATACTAATATTTTAGTAATCGTGTTACTTAGCCCAAGCAGGCGAAGTGCTAGCTATAAGGTCTTTGAGATGTGCTTAAAACGCCAGTTACAGCCCCAGGTTGGTTGTGCTCTATTTAATGAGTATGAAGATGTCTTGGCTAGGCCTCATATTCAAGAGCGTGCTTCCTATCCTGCAGAGGAGATAGAGCATATACTAGATGGTTTCCTTAGTGTCTGCGTCTGGTCGAAAGTACATTATTTATGGCGTCCAAATTTGAAGGATGAAGGGGATAATCACCTGATTGATTTGGCTGTAGCAAGTAATGCAGCCTACATAATTACAAAGAACATTAAAGATTTAAATTCAGGTGATTTGAGGTTTGGCTTCAGGTCTGTAACACCTGAGAACTTTTTAGAGGTATATCATGGCAACAATAACTTATCGCACCACTGATCAAAAGCGTGACAAGTTAGCTCAAATGGCCAAAGAACAAAACGTGAGTGTAAATAAGGTACTTGATGAGCTAGTTACAATAGCGCTAACAGAACGGGATTCATATTTGCGTTTCTCTGCTAGGGCCAGTAGAGGTGATGCTAATAAAGCACTTGAGATTTTGCAGGCTCGATCCACTGATGATTGATACAACCCCCTTAGTAAGGGGGCCATGTCCTCAAAGAGTTCATAATGGATAGGCTCATAGCTTTTATCCTGATAGTTTTTTCAACTGTAAGCCTTTGTGGTGAAAAAATTCTTATTACTGCTGGTAGCTGGCCTCCCCACATTAGCCGTGACTTAGCTGATTACGGTACTTCTACACAGATTGTATCTGCTGCCTTTGCTTCTGAAGGAATTGATATTGAATACCGATTTTTACCATGGAAGCGAGCATTTGTAACATCTTTAAATGGGATATCTGATGGAACTATCCTTTGGGCGAAAACCTCTGAACGAGAACAAAATTTTTATATCAGTGACCCTGTTAAGGTGTATCAATGGGTTTTTTTTCACCTCAAAGACTACGATTTTGACTGGAAAACATTAGCTGATTTAAAAGGAGTGATGATTGGTGCTACTAGGGGTCCTGTGGAAGAACCCTCGAAAATGACGAGTGCATGGGATAATTGATTAAAGTTCGAGTAATAACTGAGCTTCTTTACTGTCTTCTGATATATTCAAGTCTGATTGACTGTCTCTCCAAAAGAGCTGTTTTACATGCTTCTCCAGAATCTGCGCCATAGCCTCCACGTCAATTTTTCCGTTACTTTTCTTAAAGCTATAACGGCCTGTAAATAGCATGTGCGTCCAAGCAATGGGCGATACTCGGATAAATTCATCAATAGCCTTTTGAGACGCACCATTGGCTAACATTTTCTCATGCACTGAGTTCAGGATCATGCTGTTATATGCAATGATGCAATTGGCAACTAGCCTAGCAGCATGGGCACTGATGCGATTTTCGACAATTTTTTTGCCTTGGAATACGCCTTTGTAGGTTTTTCTGATGTTGTTTTGTAGCTGATGATAAGCTTCAGTTCGGTTTCTTGCGGTTCGAATTGCTTTTCGGAGTTGCATGTCATCAATCAGGTTAAGCACATGGATACTCTTAAAAATAGTGTTATATTCAAACAGTGCGGCTTTTAACCTGGCGTAGCGTGAATGGGAGTTGAGCTTTCGAATGATATTGCTTTGGGTGTTTTCTTGCATTATCAGGGACAATAATACCCGCATCACACCCCGCCGTTGAGAACGAATGCGTTCAACGTTAATAACTCCTTTAGGCTTGATAACGCTAGTATCGTAATCTAAGGGTTGAGCAGCATATAAATTGTCAGCAGCTTCCCGTACATTTTTAATACTAGGGACATAATCTACATCAATAGAGTCCAGCGCTACAAAGTTCAGCTTGTTTAGTGAGTGGTTGTCACCAGTCACCATGTGAATATCAATATCAGTTTTATTGTTGTATATCATGTCGTAAAGTGAGTGGCCTTCATACTCATTCAAACCGATGTTTTTTGCATTCACAGCAACGTAATTAGCGATCAGTGTATAGAGGGATATACCTCGACCTTTACCTAGGTATTTTCTGGAATAGCGTGATTGAATAGTGCTATCAGTAGTCATAAATTTTTGCCCATCAGCGTCAGCCAGCACCTTTTCATCCATTAAATTCCACTGTTTAAAAATCGGCAGCAAATGAATGTAGTTACTGACAATATCATTAGCTGCACACAGTGTATCGATACGAATAAAATCCTCCCGAGTTGATCGCAACTGATTAAGCTCTAAGTCTGACATGTCCGCCATTTTTAAAGCACCAAACCCAAAGGCTTCCGATAATAAGCAAGCGTTTATTGCCTGAGGCAGTGGTTTTTTCCGCTTGGCATAGCGGTCTTTCATGTGGGTAAATCCGTTCCACATACCAATTCGATCGCCAATGAACATCACGATATTGGCTATTTCAGCTTTGGGAAGGTTTTTGAAGAATGCATCGTCCAGCTTCTCAGTGCTGTCATGTAGTAGGCTCCAGTGTTGCAACCCAGTTTTGGTTTCGGTGTTTGTCAACGTAGTTGTCGTGTTATCTTCTTATCTTCATCGAGCTATCTCAAAACGTGAGGCATAATAAATATTAATAATCAATTTAGGGCTAATTATTAATAACACAGACAACACCCATTGCTCCTTCTGGTGGACGCCTTGCGATGCAAAGCATCCATCCTCAGCAGCTTCAATTAAAGAGGGGAGTTGCACAGTTTTAAATGGATATTAACGAGTTTGATTTCTCTCAGGGTTTAAGTGGACTTCATCTGCCAACTCCCAGTTTCGTATATTCCCACTCCATCGGTTAGGGGAAGCTGCTTTAGCTTGCTCATAAACCTGTTTCCGCCGGCTTAAAATAACTAGGTCTTCACCTGTATGGCGTTGTACCGGTGTTACAAACTTTAATCCACTATGCTGATGCTCATGGTTATACCAATGAACAAATTGATCAACCCACCGTTGAGCGCTTTCTAATGAGGTAAACCCTTGGTGAGGGAAATCTGGTCGGTATTTAGTGGTCTTAAATATGGACTCTGCATAAGCATTGTCATTGCTAACTCGCGGTCGACTATAAGAAGGCTCAATACCAAGTTCAGCGAGTTTGACTTGTAAAGCGCTTCCCTTCATTGGACTCCCATTATCTGAATGTAATATCAGGGGCTGCTGGTGAATTTTATGGAGATTTTCCCGCCAGAAGGCTTTCTGTATTAAGTCTGCCGCTAGGCTACTACGCTCACAATCGTGCACCTCCCAGCCAACCACCTTGCGGCTGAAAACATCAAGGATCAAATACAGGTAAAAAAAGATGCCGGTGACGGGACCTGGCAACCAAGTGATATCCCAGCACCAAAGTTGATTAGGGCCTGTCGCCGTGTGGGTGGTTTTCGGTTTGGGTTGACGAGATTGGGTCTTCCCTCGATGGGTTGATAACCCTTCTGCCCGCATGAGCCGATAAAAGCTGGCTTCACTGGCAATATACTCACCTTGATCTGCTAATTTAGGCACAATCTGAGAAGGTGGGAGGTCAGCAAACTCCGGTGAATTCAGCGTTTCTCGCATCTGTTGATGAACATTGGGAGGCAGCTTATTAGGCGGCAATGGACGCTGTGCAGTGGTGCGGCCATCCGGTTGTAGCTCACCGCCTTGCTGCCACCGTTGATAAGTGCGCGGGGTTAACCCTAATACTTCACAGGCCTTAAATTGCCGAGCCCCTGCAGTTGTGGCTTCCCCAATTAACTGAACTGTTTGTTGCCTATCCGCATACGACGTTAGGCTTCCTCGTCCGGTCCCCAGATTGACTGAGCTTTTTTTTGAAGGACTAACAGGGCCGCGGCTTCGGCCAGTGCTTTTTCTTTTCGCTTTAGCTCTTTTTCAAGTTGTTGGCACCGCTGCTTTTCCACTTGCAAGCTTTTCTTTAGCTCCTGGGAGGGTTGCTCTGGCTGAATAAATGCCTGTTTCCACTGCTCAACTTGCTCAACATACAACCCTTTTTTTCGGCAATAGGCTGCTAGCTCTGCTTGAGATAAGGCCGCTGTCTCAATGATCACATTAAGCCTTTGTTCTGATGACCAGCTTTGATTTGATGTTTCTTTCGGCATGTTGGCAGATTGACTTCGCACTTTGGTTTTCCAAGTATGCAGGGTTGACTGAGGAATGCCAGTCATTTTGTGTACCACTGGGACTGATTTATTTTCGGGTGGGAGCAATAGCTTTAAGATATTTTCTTTTTGCTGTTTGGTATATTTAGCCATCAGTTATCTGTCGTCATCTCAGTGAATAAAAACGACAACTAGCCTGACAGAGAGGGGTTTCCCTAATGCTAAATCCAGGATTATTATTTTCTTGGATATTGCAGGTAGTTCGCTCCCAAGCATCATTGAGTTCTTGAAGTACATCATCAAGTCGTTGATCGCAATAAATTGGTATTTTGAGATAGCCAAAATCTGCAGCGATCTTTTCTACGTTGTCTACCAGCTTGTCATCAATTAAGTCATTATCGATATCGCAATAGGAAATACTGTCATTGCAGTATAATCTGCCCCGATCAATTTCATGATAAATTTTCTGGTAAATAAAAAATTCGAAGAGGTATGGATCAATATGGGTATCGGTTGGCTTTCGCTTCAAGTATTTAACCATGCTCTTCGGCACAGTAAATCCAAGATCATCGTAAATCTTCAAGTCTGATGGGCTTTTCCCTCTGGCGTAATGTGATTTCAACACGTCAATCAACCCGCCAATATAGCTGTTGTCTTTGTAGTATTCGAACGTCACTGTCGTGAAAATAGGGCGAAGGTACAGTGAAAAAAGCCGAGATGATTTAGCGTAGTATTCCCATAAAGCAGCTTTTTTATCGAAGGATTTGCCATCCAGAAATTCGGCCAAAGCCGAAAATTGCTCTTTGGGTAAGATACTGTAGGCCACCTCATTTAACTCTTCTTGAGTCATACTCGAACTTCGAGCTGGAAACCACTTCAGGAATTTAGCCAGTTTTGGAAAATTAGTGACGATACTAGAGCTGTGTTCCATTTGAGCTATCGAAGCGTAGGCTTTACCTGCATCCATGATCGCTCGGGTATGATAGTTAAAACTAACTATCAGGTTGTCTATTATTTGCTGATAACGGTGAAAAGCAAAACAGAGGGTGTGCAACCACTGCTGAGGTTGACTCAGCCTTCTTAATCGAGACGCTGTGTATTGCTCAGCAATATCAGCATAATAACGAACCGCATTTTTTGATAGATTTAGTAAAGGAATAAATCTTTTGGCAAAGGTATACAGTTTCTCGATGCGCAAGGCTTTGTCCACTTCTGTTTTGACTGCTGTGTATTGAAAGTCCTTTTGATCAGCGCGGATAATGTTAAGTGTAGTAATACCATCATCCCGATAAATCAGGTCAGCAAGCTGATTACTCATTGACGTAGGTATTGATGCAATGATGGTATTTAATCGATTTTCCTCATCAGAAAATGCTCGACTGAAAATATCCTGAAGTGTCGTATAGGAAGGTATAATAATTTTTTGGTGATCAAAGTAGGCTAATAGCTGGCGGAAGGCACTATGCCCTTTAGGATAGTAATGCAGTAAATCACCAACATGAGCTTGTATTTCAGGTGTAAAATCCGATGTCCAATTGCGATAGCTGAATAAATAAAGAATCGCCTGGCGTTGAATTCGAACATAGTCACGAGAAATACGCCCAGTGAACATTTTCGAGACTGGTCTACTGTAATAGGTGTTTACGATAAACTGGACATCGTTTTTGACTTCATCAAAGGTGAAATTGAAGAATTGCTGTTTAGCTTTGAAATACCCTAGTTGAAGTATAAAATATACACATGTTTTTGTGTTGGCATACTGGGCCAACACTTGTTTCTCTGACTCACTTAGTGAAAAATATAACTTTTGTTCATGCGTATTAAATATTGGCCGTACATAAAGCTCTTCGACTTCCGAGCGGGATAACAGGTGGATGCGTTTAGTGTCTTCCATCACAAGTAACTATTTTACTCCTACCCACAAGGGCCACTGGTACTTTAGCTGAAGCTGTCGGGAAACAGTTGTTTTCCGGTCGGCACAACATTTAGAAAAAAATTACTCTTTTTGTATGCTAAGAAATGTACGGAAAACCCTGTCGATATCATATACTATACGGAAATCATAAACTATGGGTTTTCCGCATATGCTTGTAGGCTACATGCGCGTATCATCTGACTCTGATCGCCAAAACACTGATCTACAACGCGATGCGTTGCTGGCGGCTGGCGTAGATGAGCGGTTTCTGTTCGAAGACCATGCTTCTGGTGTTAAAGATGATCGACCTGGGTTATCAAAAGCCCTGGCATTTGTAAATCCTGGCGATGTACTGATCGTTTGGAAGCTTGACCGGCTTGGTCGATCGTTGTCGCACCTCTTGACTATCATTAACACGTTACAAGAGCGAAAGGTCTCCTTTCGTTCTTTGACTGAGGGAATGGATACCACCACGGCATCTGGTGAGTTGCTATTCCAAGTGTTTGGCGCACTGGCACAGTACGAGCGCAGCTTGATACGCGAGCGTGTCATTGCTGGTTTGGCGGCAGCTAAGCGGCGTGGACGTGTCGGCGGGCGACCACTGGCTATCACAGGAGAAAAACTAGAGGCCATTATTACTGCTCTAGATAGTGGTATGTCCAAGGCAGCTGTCTGTAGAAACTTCGGCGTTAAGCGGACTACGCTCATCGATACGCTTGCCCGTGTCGGTTGGCCAGACAACAATGGTTCAAAAAAGTGAATACCAAACCCTTTTGTCTGACTTAGGCTACAGGAAATAATTCGAGGGTTTACTGCCGAGCTGTCATTACCAGTCTGTACGCTAAATTTTACTGCATCCTAAGATTATTATTTACTAACTCGTCATTTTCGAGGGTTCTTCCACTGGCCCCCTTTCAAATCATATAGTACTTATTTTTTGTTTTATTCTATCCAGTCGTTGATATAAGTTGTCATATCAGACTATTTTTTAAGTATTGATACTTAAGAATGATTTTTTATTTGAAAGCTTTATTTTTTTATAATATATAAGAATCGCGAATATATAATACGTCTTCTTTATTTGTTTTTTATTTTTTTATTTAAAAATAGTGTATAAATGTTTTATTTTATAAGTTAACTAATTCATAAAATACTACTCCTGTTTATTGTTTTAACTTATAAGTTTGTAGTCTATGAGGTTTATTTGCATGAGAAAAACAGTTTTAGCCATTGCCATTGTTAGTACTTTTACTTCTCCAGTTTTCGCCGAGAAAAGCGGTTATTACCTTGGTTTTAGCGCTGGTCAGGCTGATTATGATGATGCTTATGATAAGCATGGAAATTTTGCAATAAATGCAATTACTACCAACGGTCTTGAAAATTCATATAATGGTAGTACTTTTAATACAAGCTCTACAGATAAAGATGGTATTTATAAATTATTCGGTGGCTATCGCTTTAATAATTACTTAGCATTGGAGGCTGAATATACGAAGTTTTCAGATACCAGATCAAATTTATCTGCTAATTCAAACGATGGCTATAGAACAACCAATAACGTTGATAATGAACTTGAGGGTTTTGGACTAAAAGCTATTGGACTTTATCCTATTACAGATAGCTTTGAACTTAAAGCCTCTGCAGGGCTTCTTAGATGGAAACTAGATGAAAAATCAAATGCTATTCGTGAGGTCAATCTGAGTGACACCAGTGAAATAACAACATTTAGACAGGGCTATAACTCAACTGAAAGAGGCACTAGTATTACTGTAGGCCTAGGTGCTAACTACAATATCAATGATCACTTTACAGTTGGCCTCAATTGGGAACGTATTAATGATGTAGGTGAAAAACGGTTTGCTTTTGGTGAAACCGATATTGATACTTATACTGCTTCTTTACAGTACAATTTTTAATCCATTATTGATTACAAATATAGTAAGCGTGATAGCCTCACGTTTACTACTGGAGATGCTTCTTCACGGAAAATCCGTTACCGTGTAACAAGATCACTCATCCCACGGCGCTTTTATATGCCCCGCTTGAAACAACAGTTCTTCAGCCTCGATTATTGTGTCTGATAGCGTTAGTGGCTCGTCAGTTTCGCTAAGCTCTTTGCTCATTTCAACCAGCTTATAATAAGCCCTTCGTGACAATGTAACGTTCTTCTTCTGCTCCCTGGCTTCTTCGTCTTTACGCCGCTTCTGTCGTGCTCTGATAGCACCTCGTAACCGCGTCCAATGCTGTTTTTCTAAATACTTTTCACACCATTTTTGAAGCTCGTCGGGCGCATCATCTGGGAAAATATTAAATGATACTGGGCTGCAACGTTCTAGCTCTTGATCTGGTGTAGAAAGTTCAACGTGTGGTGACCTCCAGTCATACTTAACATGATGACCTATGCTCTTGGGTTCATGTGTTTTGTCGAGCTGATCTTTTAGATAAAGATAAGCATCCATGTAGTTATCTTTGGTGATTCGGAATCGCATAGCTGCTAGCCTGTTACACGGTCACAGATAGAATAGCACACGAATATGTTACACGGTAACAAAAATTTGGGGAGGGATTATAAAAAATAAACCCCGCAAAAGCAGGGCTAAAATTCTCTTTTTGAATGAACATTTCTTCATCCTTGAAGATTTGAAAAACAGTTAAATTTGTAACGACTTTACTCCTTTATCAAGGAAGTAGTAGTTTTGGTATTGGTTGTCTTTTAGATAGTACTGAAGCCACTTAACTTGCTTGCCTACTGCATCAAAAATGAACAGTGTCTTGTCTTGATATTTTTTGTTTTTGATTGCTTTCACTATATTTGTGAAGGGGATGTTTCTTATGCTTTTGTAGTTAGGGTTGAATTTTCGTTGGACTGCCTCCCTAATATCTATAACAATCGCGTTGTTGGTTGATGATAGTTTTTGTTCAAATTCTTCTTTTTTTAGTGTGCGACTCTTAAACTCTTGAGCTGATATAAGTTTTGATAAGTCTGCAGGCTCTTTCCCTAATAAGGCAGAGTGTTGTGGATTTTTCTGAATCCAGTCGAATATGCCTGCATCAAACGCTAGGCAGTTGTCGATTTTTTCATCTGAGAGTTTTTTTGTTGCTTTGTAACTTTTGGCACAAGTATGCCCATTGCAGTAAAGGATTATTTTTTTGTTTGGATTGTCTTCTCTTAGTTTTTTAACTTTATTTACGAATCCTCTGTTTGATAAAGGTATATTGTGTGATTTGGCTATATGAATCACTTCGTATTCAGCTTTTGATCTGACGTCGATAATGATGGTGTTGGTGTATTCATTACTGAGTGTTTGTAGCTCTATTGTTGGAACGTCTTTGTATTTTTCTCTTAGAGGAAAGTCATTAGATGCTGAGTGCGTATTAACTATAGCAGTGAAGGCTAGTAATATTGCTATGCATATGTTTTGACATAGTGTTTGTGTGTTCATTGGTTTTACATCTTTACTACTGTTTAAATTATATAATTATAGCTTACTGCTGTGAATCGGTGCGGCTAGACCAAAATCTTAGATAGTTTATTATTTTCCTGCAGAGCAATGATTTCATGACAAAACACATTAGGAGCTTTCGAGAACCTCGTCATTGTTGCTAGGTATCAAATAGCTTTTAGGGTTAATAGTGGTTAAGCGGGAGTATGAAGGTGAAAACTTACCAGTGATTTAGAAGGCCTTCCTGAACGCTTGCCTAGGGGGCACGAATAAATTGACCTCTATCCCCTGCCCTGCTTTACTTTCAGCTGGTCATTAACTAGGTAATCAGGATGATTCACCTCAAGTTTAGCGACGAAAAATCACATAAATTTTATACGCTGTTGATACAGCAGGACTTATTCGGAAAGTGGTCACTACTGCGTCAATGGGGCAAGATTGGCACAAAAGGCCAGGTGCAAATTGATACGTTTGATAGCTACGAAGAAGCCCGCGCCGTTCAAGACAGACTAGTCAAAGAGAAGCGGCGCAAGGGGTATGCTGGGCCTGTTACCGTGTAACTGATAAGCTATATTTAGCCCTAGCGCTAATTACCATCCAGTATCATCACTTTTTTTAAACCAGCTACTATCCCTTGCTTGGGCTGTTTGAGCATTAATGCAGTTTGGTGTTTCGGCAAGCTCAGTAGGATTGCTATTACACTTTTTGATCATCTCTTTACGTGCTTCGGGGTTTTCTTTATACCACTCTAATGTCTGTACAGTTTCACCACATGCAGATAAAAACAGTGTTACAACAACAATATAAGGTTTTACCATCAATTTAGCTCTCAGTCATTCCAGCAAAAATTGAGAGAAATTTATCACGATCAAAAATTTACTTTTGTCTAGCATCAAGCAAAACCAAATTTGTTATTCCAACTAGGGGTATTTACACTGCCCCTAGAATGTGATGTATAACCCTTTTCCTTCTCTTGATGCCTGCTCTACTAGCTCGAAATATGATCGAAAAAGTTCTTGTAACTCTGGCCGAGCATCTAGCAAACTACGTGACATGTTCCCCCCACTACCCTGCTCCTGTATCCTTTTGGCATAGGACACATCACTTTCACCAGGCCGACGGGCTAAGTGCATATCGTACTGGTCGTATGGTTCTATCTCAGGGTATTCAACGGTAACTTGCTTGACGTGCTCAGGGAGGGGAATGTGTTTGCTGCCATGTTTACCTAAGTAGCCAGTATCAAGGAGCTGACCACTAGCAGCGTCTTTAACAATATAGACCTCACCAGCCAATCCCTTTTCGTTCTGGTCTACGAGTTGTATTTTTACCCAGTTCTTAGGCTTCTCCTGCTCCTTCTTTACTTCACCTTGAATAGTCCCATTGTTAACCGCAGCGTTAAACCCAAGGCCTGAAGAGTCCATGTCACCGAAGTAGTGCATACCCTTATTGCCGTCTAACTCTGGTCTTTCTGGGTCCCGCTGGAAGCCGTACTTCATGCCCTGGAAAGCAACACGGTTAAAGTCTGTTGGGGATATTCCGCTACCGCCAGGAGCACCTGCACGAGCAGTAGAGCTAGCCTCAATCACTCCGCCATGACTCGTCACACTGCCAAGTACTGCAACTGATTTATTATCAACGTTCAGCCAACCAAGGCCAGTGACTATAGATGCGCCGCAAGTTGTCTTATCGCCAACTCGGGCAACCGGCATTCCATCTAATAAGACATTTGATGAACCTTCGGCAACAGCGTTAGTACCACACAAAGGGCAGTTATGTTTATCCCCTATCTTCGCTAAATCTGCCACTGCTTTGCTTCCTTACAACTCAAAACAAAGGCGCGATTTTAGCAAGGTCGTACATCAGATTTCGGTTACTGTTAGTGTTTTTAGAGTTGGCTGGTAAATAAGCAAAAGAAAAAACTTAAGCTCATCTCATATCAACAACCTTACCTACAGGTGTTGTGGATAAGCTGCTAAGTCTGATTTGTGTTGTTGCCGAAATAATAACCAACAACTAGCGAAGCTAACGAGAAGATTGGTGTAACTAATTGAGAAAATATGCTATCCCAACGCTCAGAAAAATTAGGGGCGTGAGTGTTAACGTAAGCTAGGCAGCACAAAATGAAAAGCAGAAGAATTAATAACCCAAGCAAAACCCATTTGGCTAAAGAAAATTTGTTTTTTTCTGGATGGTGCTTAAAGTCATGGACAATATATCTTTCCTTTTTTGACTCACCATCAACAAAAATTGTTTTAGGTTCTACCTTTTCTTTATTGGTGTTTTTTTGATCGCCAACAATAATTGTTTCAATATCACTCATGGATTGCTACAACTAGTTTAAAATTACCCTAGCTGTAACATCATTATTTTGATTTATCAATGCTAAACTTTCGCCGTTTGCTTGGGCCTGGTCTACAGTATCCATCAATAAAATAGCCTTGCGTATAAGCTCCTTTTCATCGCCATTGGTCATGCTTGCTGAGATTTTTTTTATCATCTCCTCAAGGTCTTTTGACAACTCTAAATCATATTGAACTTTGCTGCTCACCTGGTAACCCTCAAGCAAATACACTAATACTCTGATCATATTATATTTGGATTGTGCAATCCAAAAACAATTGCGTAACTTACCTAAGATAATTTATTAGACCATCCTTACATTTAGAATTTATAGCTTCACTTGTTAACTGGGCTAAATGAATATTGTCTTTAATTGGTTTCAACACCCTGCAACTGTGCTATAAAACCTCTTTCAAACATTGAAGGATAGAGAATGAATAAAGCTGAATTAATTGACCTAATTGCAGATAAAGCAGACATATCAAAAGCTCAGGCAAAGGCTGCATTAGATGCCAAACTTGTTAGCATTCAAGAAGCATTAAAAGAAGGTGATCAAGTGCAGCTGGTTGGCTTCGGTACGTTTAAAGTAAAGCACCGTGCGGCCCGAACGGGTAGAAACCCGCAAACAGGTGCAGAAATTCAAATTGCTGCTGCAAATGTTCCGTCATTTGTTGCAGGTAAAGCACTTAAAGAATCATTGAAATAGCTGGTGCCATGCCAGGATGGTCTAGCTGTCCTGGTTAATACTCGCCAAAACACTCATAACAATATCATCAGAAATTTTCTCGGCCTTTGATTTAGAAATAAACTCCTTCTCAGTTTCATATGTTACAACCTTGCTATTCATACAACTTTTATTATCTTCTATAAAAATTACAAAGTCTTTCTCAAACCCAGAAACAACAAGTCTTCCTAATAAAAAACCACCACCATTTTCTACACTTATAACTTTGTACCATAATAAATTTTTGTACAAAGAATCTCCAACCTTACAGTATATTGAACGAACTCCATTATCATTGCTAAAAAGATAGTAATCCTTAGTTATATGTTTTTCGTCACTACAGGAAGACAGCAATGCAGCAAGGATAAGAAGCAAAGTAAAGGTAACTTTTTTCATATATCCTAATTACCTTTAGTTGAAATCAGAGAAGTTAAGCTAATAACCATCAAACCATACGCCAGACAACATCTGATTTGCATGTCTTAGCGCCCTCTTCTTAGTCTGCCTAGCCCAGCGACTATCAAGCATTTCTGTTTTGCCATCGCTCCAACGCTGATCAGCTATTGCTTTCAGAGCCTTTCTAAATTTAAGTAATCCACTGATACCCATTTGATAAGCCATCGAAATCAGTACAGCTTTTCTAGCATCGTTACATGCGGCAACTGCCGTTCTAATTTCAGTATGAGCAAAAGCTTTTTCTTGGAGATCCGCTAAAATTTCATTAAGCCACAAACGACCTACAGACTGTGAAATTTCAAACTGATACAGATTAATAGGTGCTCCTTTGGGGCCGATTTTGAAGCCGTAGCCTATTGTTGGATATCCTTCGGAGCACAAATAAGGCTTTTCTCGCCACCCTTCCTCATACTCAATCAAAGCAATAATACTGCTCAATTTACATACTCCTTTTGACGGATTTTTTACCGTTTTGTAGTACTGTAGTTATAAGACAGTAACGGTTTATTCAAAAGTATACACGAACTAAGTCGTGTATCACACCTGACGCATGATTTAAGCGATGTTTGATGTATAAGTAATGGTTAGGGTGCAGGTATGTATTTAAACTGCTTCTGAGGGCTCTGTGTGAGGGATTCGATTTCTGACTTTATTTCTTGTTACACGGTAACAAGAAAATTTAGAACTAGTTGAAGATTATATCAGCTTTTCTTGGGGTAAAATTCTTTGTATTTCACTCCCACTTTCCTTTAATGCTTTGTTTTTGAATAAAAAATAGGCTTTTTTCTTTTAACTACTGACAACTCTTGTTTGTTGTTTAAAGTGTTTTTATTTTGTTTTTATCTGTTTTTTGTTTTAGGGGAGCTACAGCCCTTATGTAGCAAAGGCTACAGCTCTTAAAGTGGTAGTAAATTACATAGTAAGTGGTAGGAATTTCCATTTAAGTGTGAGGGATTTACATATAAGGTGGTAGGAATTTCCATTTAAGTGGTGGGGATTTCCATTGAAAGTGGTAGAGATTCCCAAAGTGTGAGGAAATTACATTAAGTGGTAGAAATTTCCATTATGAATGAAATTTGATTATTTCAAGGCATAGCTAAGCCATTAGAAAGTGGTAGAGATTTACATTTAAGTGTGAGTAGAATATTCTTGTTTCACACTTAAATGGGGTCTTTATGGATCAAAAGAAGCGATTACGAGTCAACAAAGCTAATGCCTTGATTGAAGCCAAGAGTTACTTTGTTAATGGCGGCGAGGTCTTTGATCATAGGCTGGGGCTTTGGGAACAGAAAGTTGTCCTATCTGTTATTTCAAAGATTCAGCCTAAAGATAAGGGGCAATTGAATTACACCCTTACTTATGAAGAACTATCACAGCTTAGTGAAATATCCATTGCAGAGCTAAAAAGAAAAAAGACAACAGCTATGCTTGTTAAGTTGCGCTCTAAGACAATCGCTATCTTTGATACAGAAGATGCTCCGCTTATAACTGGCTGGTTTTCAGATATTCAACCAAAGCCAAAAGATGGCTTAATAGAGTTCTCTGTTTCTCCAAAGTTAAAGCCTTATTTGCTTGACTTAAATAACAACTTCACCTCTTATCATTTGAAGCAGGTAGTAAAATTAGGGTCGGTATTTTCTATTAGGCTTTATGAGCTTTTACGGCAATATCTACCACTTAAATCAGGCAGAGATAGTAGTGAAAGAGTGATAGAGCTTGGCGAGCTTAGAAGCTATCTAGGTCTGGCAGATTCAAAATATAAGCGATTTCAAGACTTTAAAAGACATGTGTTATTGCCAGCTAAAACTGAGCTTGAAGACAAAACAGACCTAACTTTTGACTTTGAAGGGTTAAGAGTTGGGCGATCTGTAGGAGAGGTTAAGTTTTCAATTCACAAGAATGTTACTTTTGAGGCTGCTGATAGCTCATTGGAGGGAGTTTTAGTTAATGACAATGTTGTTATTGATGAAGAACTAGCAAAGAGAATCAGGGTGTTTATTCCAGATATTAAGCCTAGCCAAATTGACTTATTATTTGCCACATATACAAAAGAAGAGTTATCAGAAAGCCTGGTTGCATTAGCAACAGCTGTTGCTATGGGAAGTATTGAAAAATCGCCTTTATCTTATTACCAGGGTGTTTTATCAAACAAAGCTAAAGAAAGGGTTCCAGAAAGACAAACACAAGACTGGACTGACACTTCATGGGAGGATGAGGTTAGCTTTGATGATTTTTAAAGTTTTGCATGCAAAACTGAGATAATTTGCAATTGCAGTTTTGCATGCAAAACTTGTTATCTTTGACGTATTTTTAAGCCGCTTTGAAGCTCTTTTAATGCTGCTTCAGAAAGGTTAAATACAACAGTTTTCTTATCTAGCTCTATTTGTATCTGAAGTTGACCGCCCTTCTCTATTAAATTTAGCTTTTTAATAGTTGGTGTTTTAGCGGTGGCGCTTTTATTCTTTGATGGTTTACTAGTATTCTCAGCTAACTCTCTGCTTGCTTTTCTTAAAGAGCCCTCTAGTTCTCCTGACTTCCACTGATCTACTAGAACATTCACCGCTTTTTCGTTCTTTTTGGCTGCTCTTGCCAAGTCATAAAGAGCTACAACATCTTGTGTGTCACCATTTAAAGACAGTTGCTTTATATGATCTGGTGCATTCAATAGTGATAGGTATTTACTTAAATGCCCCTTACTTATACCTATCATTGATGCTGCATGAGCTTGGTCATAACCATCAGCCTTGCAAATATCTACCACTCGTTTTATTGCTTCGGCGTTTTCTAATGCTGGAACCTGTTCGCGTTTATTATTCTCGTCAAGTTGCATTAAAAGCACTAGCAAGTCATCAGCTGATCCAGCTCGAACAATCGCAGTGATATTTTTGATTACTTGCGAGTCACTAATAGCACGCCAGCGGCGTTCACCAGCAATTATTTGATACTTTCCACTGTCGCCCTTCTCTTTCACTAAAATAGGCTGCAACTGCCCTTTTGACTCAATACTTTGCTGAAGTTCTTTAAGGGCTTGCTTATCAAATGTTTTGCGGGGCTGATTTAGGTCAGGCTCAAATTGATTTGCGGGCAGAGTTAAATAGCGTCCTTCGCTTTTAGCTGTAGAAACCACCTCATCTTTTACTGCGTCAATTTGAGCTTGAGTAGCCCCTTTTTGAACCTTAAAATTCTTTAAGCTGTTTAGCATTGCTTATTACTCAAGAAAGAATATTTAACACTTCATCGACAAATGCATTCGCGGCGTCAACTGGTTTTGGGTGTTTCTTAGGGTTTGCATCAAAAACGCTTCCACCACTAATAGCCGTTTGTTTAAACACTTCAGAGTCAGGTATTCTTGATTCCATTATAGGGAGTTCAAACTGTTCTAAAGCAGCTTGTATTTCCCTGCCTAAAATTGTTTTATCTTTGGTTCTGCTAATTAAAATACCCGCCTTTGGCTGTCCATCGGCTATCTCTCGCCTGCTGTGAATCATCTCGACAACTGCAGCTGAGTCTTCAATATCATATGGGCTTGGTTGAACAGGAACTATGGCTAAGTCTGACGCTTTAATTACACCCGCTGGTATTTTTAAGTCTGCTAGTGATCCTGGTGAGTCAATAACTATGTAATCAAAGCTATTCCTATAGCTTTTTATTTCATCTGCGATAGTTTCGCGAGGAACAGATATAACACTAGGAAGGTCAGCAACAGTAAAGCCAGACTCAAGGGCTCTTGCGTAAGCTTTAGATGCTGTGCTTTGTTGGTCCGTATCAATCAGTAATACTCTGTTGCCTCGCTTATGTAATCCATGACTTAAAGTTATTGCGTTAGTGGTCTTTGTTGACCCACCTTTTTGGTTAATAAACGATATGACTTTTGCCATTTTTCCCCCAAGCATGTACCACAAGTGCTTTTTAATAAAGTTCAGTTTTGCATGCAAAACTAGTGTCACACTAAGTGTATTTGCTATTAGTTTTGCATGCAAAACTCGACGTGTGTTTTTTAATATTAGACAGTCAGTTTTGCATGCAAAACCATATGTGAAGTTTAAAAAATAATCAATGTGACTAGACTTAGCTACATTGGCGACTAATTATGTTTAAGTTTTTAGTCACTTATATTGCTGGATTAGAAGAGATACACCCATAAGAGAGACACCTTAAAAAAGAGTGTCACTCTAAAGTAGGGGAGGGGTGACACTCTAATCAGGTGTCACTCTGATAGAAAAAAAGTTATGCAATTCTCATATGAACGACACCCGTTTTAGAGTTGACATAAGTACCACCAATTGGAGTACCACCCTCTGCCGCTGCTTCGTCATTCTCATACCTTGCAAGACGGCTACTATATAAATCCCAGTTTTCACCGTTATAGTGCCAGCGTTGCATAGTGTCTTGTGCGGTTACTTCCCATCCATTTCCTGGCGTGTAAACTTCCCAGGCTGAGCCATCCCAGCGAACAAGCTTGTTAATACTTTCTGCCCATACTCCAGTAGCACCAGTAGGCACTAAGTATCGATCACCAGGAGTAGGGGAGGCGGGTGGTTCTGTCGTGGTTGCAGATAGAACAGAGATAACTAAAAGCGCCCCGATGGCTTTTAGATTTTCATCCATCTGCAAATTCCAACCAGACTCGCCAAGTTTCCAGCCGTAATTTAAACCAGTGTTAGGCTCTTTTTTTGCCATTAATGACCACCGTAATATTTACCGTATTGATAGCCGTAACCATCACGATCGACAGTCACGTCATAGCTTTGATTGCTTTGTAATTCGTCGCGCTGAGATGATAGAGATATACGAAGCTTATGATTGAGTCGGCGCTGTCTCATGAATGAGCCGGTACCGCCGCCAATGATTTTTATGTAAGTTCCGGCGTAATCATAGCCTGTTACTGTCTTCATATTTGACGCTTTAATCTGTGCCACTGAAGACATATCGCATTGAAATTCAAAAGCCAGGTTTCTATTTGGATCGTCTAGGTTATGCTGAAAAATCAACCTATCTGCTTCAAATGAAAAAACCCCTTTTGTTCCGGGGTAGGAGCCTTCTTGTTTGGCTTTTGTTAAGTCGTTGAGGCTTGAACCATACCATAAGCCATTTTTGTAACTGCCTTCTTTTTTTACCCTGATTGCAGCAATGGTTTGCCCTGTTTTGTTTTGAAGCTCTAAATCAATTTCTGCTACGTCATTGCCTGAGCTTCGGTTCCAACAAAAAATGTATAACTCCCATGATAAGTCGAAGACTGGGATTATTTCTGGCTGCTCTATAATGCTGGTTGCAGTGGCAGGGTCATAAACATAATGAAAAACCCCTATATCTTTGGTTTGCCCGTAGTTGGTATCCCAGTCAGGGTCATCAGTGTTCAATATGTTTAAATGTGGATCTCGTTCGCGCCGTCTAACCCCTACATTAATAAGCAAGTAACCATCACTTGGCGTATGCTCTCCCTCAATGGCATATTCAAAAATGTTGGTAGGATTTGTTACTTTTTGGCCTAAGTGCTTTTTTTCATCTGTGTAGTTATAGGTATTCCCAGTCAACTCGGACTCATTAACAACCAAGTTATTGTTTTCATCCCATATCTTTAATTTGTATGTAGTGCCTGACTCTGGCCCAACATCTCCAAAGGTGAAACCTTTTAAGTGGTCGGCTTGCTGTACTCTGTCGCGGTGTGCCCAGGATAAAACTAAAGCACCAGTGACGAGCTTAGGATAATACTGATTATTGATTTTGAAGTTGCCGGGTGGATATGGACGAGATGCACGACTGTTGAATCTAACGCTGTCCTGTGGTGCAACACCTAAATCTAGAATACCGCGCCCTGTTGCTGGGGTAATTTTAGCGTGTACTATCTCGCCAGTTTGATAGTTAACGCCGTCCGTTTCGCCGTAATAATCCCAAGCAAAAACACGAGAACCAGAAGGGTGCTTATGTGGGATGGTATCAGCCACACCGCGATTAACTTTTATTTCAGTATCGCTAATCGCGGTGACTTGCATTAGCTCATCATTAATCTGGATGTGTGAGCCAATCTCTACAATATCAATGTCTACAGTTTGGCCGATTGATAATGATGTATCCATATAGCCAGCATCAGCCATTAATAAGGCAGTCGGTGTAAACTCTAACGACTCGACTAACTCATAGCCGCCACCTGAATTCACATGCAAATCAGCATTTAATGCGTCTTCTGCGGGTTTGGTTCCTGCCACAATTAAAAAGCCATCTTCTTTTGCTAGCTTGGCTGCTTCATCCATACCCACCCTTTGTACGACTTCATAATAGGGAGCCTCAACTAATAAACGATAAGGGCAGGGAGCAGGCTCGGATAATGGCAAAGCCCACCCGGTAGGAGTAGGGGAGGCGTAAATAGCCTCACTGAGTGCAAACACATCTTGCACACATTCAATTTTGACTTTGTTGTCGGTGAGGGTGCCGAGCGAGATATTAGTAACCCGCATCACTGTTTCAGACACACCGTATTGTGGCCATTCAAACAGAAATACATCGCCCACATTAAGGCTTGCAGCTTCTCGGTTAGCAATTAAAACACAGCCGATTAATGGATTTGCATAGCCGCGTAAATCGCGAGATGCAACCCGGCTTGCTAGTCCACCGTTAGTAATGCCAGGGTATTTCTGAGTAGTGGAAATAACACAACCTTGTTGTTGTGCTAGGGCTATATCTTGGGCGCTTACTGTCGCATTCTTGCCCGTTGATCTATCCCAATACTGAACAGTGACAGAGTTAGTTAGCTCGCCAACAGTGGGGCGGGTAAAGTCATTAATCTTGCCTACATTGTGCGGCCCTAACTTAATCAGACTTGATTTGTCGTAGTCGTCACGAATCAGCTTAAGGGTAAAGCGGCCTGTTTTCCTATCGACAAATAGTGCGCCATCGATGTGTTTTAAAATCAGTTCTATAAACTTATCGATAGTGGTTTCTTTATCCCATAGCAAAGAAAGCCCAAACCCTTCGGCGTGTAACTGATTAGCAGCATGAATAAAAGAATTGTCGTCTATATCTTCGTCGGTGTAGCCCATACCCCAATCTAAACTAGTCAGGCACTCGCGGATAATGTGGGCGGGGTTCATATCACCGCTGCCAATCTCGGCTTTATCGTTGTACCACTGTGGCCGCCCATCATCCCGAACATGAATACGCTGAACTCTGAAAGCCCAGCGCTTAAGATAAGGATTCATCCCTATATAGACTTGCCTAAGAATGGCGCTAACTACACCACGGAAAGCAGGTATTTTGGATCCAAGCCGAGCCTTTAAGTAATCATTTTTAGGCTGATTTGGGTGACCCATTAAAATATCGACAGAGCCACTAACACCACCCTCGCGCTTTTCACCACCAAATAAATTGCTTGCACTAATATGAAGGCGACCGCCGCCATGTCCGCCTGACCAGGCCCGCTTGCCATCGACATTAATTTGCGTGATTTTATCTACTGGGCCGTGGCATAGCAGCATGTGCATGCCGATGTAGTATTTATACCCGACTGTTACGGCTTTCTTTTTTCCGCCCATTCCGCTAAATCCACTACTTGCTTAGCCATGGCATCGCCAGTTGCTAAAAGCTTTTCTGACTCAATGCCATGCTTTAAAAAATCACCCCAATCTAACCCATGGCGCTCGAAAAACTGCCTTGCTCCTTTGGAGCAAAACAAAGCGCTACGAATATGATTGATACGGATAATCACTTTTTGCCGCCTTTTTTCCGAATAGGCACGGTTCGCAAATGCCCATACCAGGCATTCATTGGGCTTTCAATATCGCGAGTGCCGAATACAACAGGTATTTCTGTGCCTTCTTCATTGGTGGGTATTTTTACGTCTTTTGCTACTGGGGTTTGATCTTGTTGTTTGGGTCGCATTGATACTGCAACCAGTACAAGCGCACCTATCCACGCTACTACAGCAGGCCACATTAGATAATTGAACTCCCGTCAAATGGGTTTCTGGTTGGTATATGCGGAAAGCCGCCGTAATTATCCAGGTTATTAAATTTGTTTAGGCATGTATCAGAAAGGTGATTACAGCCAGGGTATAATTTAACTGTCGTATTTGGCTTTAAGTCATGAAAAGGCCGGGTAATTATTAAATCACTACCATTATGCGAGCTAACAAACCTAACTGCGTCGTCTTCTGTTTTCACCATGCCACCCGTAAACCAACCAGCTTGATAGCGCGATGTTTCTGTCAGCGTTAAATGGGTGCCGTTGATGTTTTGTACTACCGCTTTCACTTCAAACTGCTTTTGATTCACCTGGCATTTATGGTCATACAACACATGGCGACACATACGCTGATATTTGGCCCTAAGCCCTGGCCGTTGAATTGAGGTAAAAACAGACTCGCATTCCAGTGTAATAGTAGAGCCTGCCCCTTTAGCACCTGAAACTCGACCTTTCCAATAAACGATATAGTCGTCGTCTTCCCAATGACCTCTAAAAATCGTAACTGTCGTGGGTAGTTCAGGGCTAAACCCCAAAAACTGCCGCGCAAGTTCGTTATCTCGCGGAAACGTGAGTTTTAGAGCGGCTTTAAAAATATCATCAGTCACATTAACGGATGACCGTTTAATCGGGGCTGGTATATAGGTTTTTGATTGATAAAAAATCTCATGTTCTGAGCTGGTGAAATACCAACGCTGAACACCCTGACCAAATTCATACAGTTCTACCGGTTGGCCACTGTCTGCGCTGGTTTCAATTAAGTCATAGCTCATGCTGGCACCTCTACGACAGCAATAGAAATTTTAGCGTTTCCGGCTTGCGTATGACTGATTTGCACCCGGTCAGCATCGAATCTAACTAAGGACATAAAACAAAGGATCTCAACGTCGGTGGGGTATACAGTTGCACCAAGTGCTTTATCAATACTTAAAACCTCATTACCGTCATCATTGACTGAGCCGCCCAATACACGACGGTAGAAGATCTCGCCAGACTTGGTAATTAGCATCACGTCTTTGATGCCGTAATAGAGTGGGTAGCCAATAGGCCGAACAATAAAGGCCCCTGACTGCGCCGCCATGACTTCAGTCAGGGTTAAATCTTGTCCCCAGCTGGGCAACCAGAATGCTTTTTGTTTTCCTTGGCGGCTATAAATCCATTGCTTAACTCGCCATAACTCAGCCTTACTTGTCGTATGCCAGTTTATTTTTTGCTTGTGTAGTGGGTAGTTAGTTTTAGTGTCAACAATAATTGTGCCGGTGCTGTTATCAATAACCTCTACATCTCTAATAATATTTTCATCGAGCGAACTAACAATTACAGAGCGATCTGTTAAAACATCAATATCACGGTATTTAGGAAAATTAGACGCCGCCAGATTTATATTTTCAGTAACCGAAAAGCTAACGTTGCTTTCTGTAATATCTGAAGCATCACGAGTAAATTTTGCACCGCTATAAGTACGCCCAAAGCGTAATGGCATAACATAAGCATTTTGATAGGGCTTAGATAACGGTAATTTAAGACCTATTTTGCTAGGGCTAACTTCTGTAGTTTCGACAGCTTCGTAATACTCGTCATTATCCCAAACTAAAATAACATCATCTGCGCGGTAATCGGCTGCTGTCGTATTAACTGTAATTTCACTGACTCCAGAGGCTAGAGGGCCGATAAACGCTAAATTAGTCCAAACCGGAACCCCATAAACACGGTGGCCCCATTGTGTCGCAATTGCTTTGGCTCGACTAAATTGGTTGCCATCGAGCAAGTAGTTATAACTGAACTTCTGACGCGGGGCAGGGCGTAAGGCTAACCGTTGCTCGCCCTCGTAAGCTTGCAAAATGTCGGTTTTCCATTCCAGCACCTCAGATACATTAGCTTGTGGGGCAAAAGGCCACACCACAACACGCTTACCTGTTACGACAAGTTTTGTAGGCCCAGTTTCAAAGTTAAAGGTAAACTCAGCGTTAACGACTGGCGGACCATTGACCGATATATTAAGCGTGTATAGCCTGGCTTCTAATCCGCCGAATTGAGTGGGTGCGGTAACTGGCTGGGCTAGTGCTAAGCCTTCCGTTCCACTTTCCACGACACTAGCTAACTTTTTAGGGGTTAAGTAAGCATTCCAGACTTCAACATTACGGGTTTGCTCTGATAGAAGATTACCTAACGATATATGCGCCGGTTTAACATGAATTCGGTAGTAAAAATCGTACTGAAAACCGCGCATTTGAAAGCCTGTATAACGCTGCTTTAGCTCGTCTACAGGTTGTGTATTTTGGATATTGCCAGTTTTAGGACTAGCACTTAACAAACAGCCATACGGCAACACCGCATAAGTGCGGTTATCCAACTCGTTAACGTGATCCCATGGGGCTACCTCAGTAAAAATAGCACCATCAACAATGCGCTTAATCATACAATTTTTCGGTAGGCTAGCCCGTAAATACCCGAATTAGGCTGACCTTTGGGGCCATTTTTACTTTTCACGGGGAAAATTAACCACTCATCATTACCAATATGCATGGATTGGCCGGGAACTAAGTGGGTTATATTCACGATTCGTACATCTGCAGGAGTGCCCAAAATGTAACGGCGACCACCCGTAACACGGGCAATATTCATAATGGGGAATAGGGGAGCTAGCCCATTGAATGTACTAGGCGAATGATGAAAAACGCCGTGTATTGGGCCGCGTTCACCGTTGCGAGGCATGCCGCCCCAGCAGTAACCGTCTTCTTCTCTATCGTAAAAAGTTAGCCAATAGGGGTGGTTAAGGTCTGGTAAATCACACCTTATTCTATCGTAATAGCTTGCATAATAAGCCTTATTATCCCAGGGGTAACCGTGGTAATTGTCACCTGAACTACCAATACGGTTGTTGTATTTTCCATGATACCAGCTGGTGCACACTACATATTCGCCCCCCACATAATCAAATGCTTTATCCAGTGTGCCAACGCTACTATGAGCATAAACACCAGGACTAATTTCTATAACAATATGCAAATACTGCTGAGTACCAAAAAAATAATAGCGCGTAAAAGGCCCTATTAAACCGTTAGTTGCATTTAAAGGGGAATGACCAGGTTGAGCGGGAGCAAGGTTATTGCTGCTATTCCTTTCCATTGTGTTTATATCTGAGTCAAACGAAGTTGATCCATAACATGCGAGCCATGGGCCAGGGTTCCCTTCATCACCATTACCGTTGTCGGTATAAAAATTAAATACCCCTGCTTTTGAATGCTTTAAAGATAGTTCTTTGCCGTTATAGTCAGAGCTATCACGCCATCTTAAAATTTCATAGCCTAATGCATCAGCAAAAATTTTTAATTTATCCAATAAATCATCAACGCCGTTCGCTGGGCCGGTTTCAAAAGCCATTATTTTAACTCCAATGCTAAATAATCTGCCCAGGTAGTACGGTGGATGTTTTGTATTACTAAGTAATCCTGGCCGTTAATCGTAATAATATTTTCTGAGGCGCTTTTATTGCCGGTTATCCAGTAAGCACCGTCTAATTCGCCGTAAACATTTTTAGCGGGTTGGTCTGATGTGTGGAGTATGTAAGGTAGCAGGGTGTAAGTGCTGTCTGTATTTTGTTGGATATTAGATAACTTGCAATTGCCACCACCAAAGCTCCAGGTATCAGTAGGATATAAAAAAATAGTATTTTCACCTCGCCAGCGATGAGAGCTACTATAAGGCTCGCGATTACAAACCCTGCGCCATACGCTATCAATGGTGTAAAGGTAACTACCATAGCCGGGACACTGAAAACCAGAGTGTCTTGCTCCTGTACCAGACCAGCGCTCACCATCTGCATTAGTAGTACCCCCTACAAACAAAGGGTAGGGGTATTGTTGAGGCGTACCATAAGGGAGAATTTTGCCTAAATAAAAATACTCATAAACGGTTGATATTTTGGCAGCAACAATTACTCGCTGGCCATTCGCAATAAACCAATATGGTATTTTATGCTGCCATAAACACACGAAAGCAGATTGTTTATAAGGCTGATCAGCAAAAGAGTGTTCAGGAATGTAACCAACTAAGCCGCAAATATTAAAGTTATAGTAATCATTAGTTGTGTTTTCGTAGGCCCAGATTCCCATATATATTTTTTCAGCACCTGATAAGCCTGGTGCTTTTAAAATAAGTTCATGGCCGTTATTCCAGCGCAATATCTCCCACTGCTGGCCAGTGTTTACAAGCTCTTCATTTGTTGTTAAAAAAATTCTCAGTTTATCAAGCAAATCCAAGTAATTATCAGCGGTTCCAATTTCAACAGCCATTAGCTCAAGGCTCCCTGGTTTCTTCTAACAACATTCATAATTAACTGCTCGCCTTCGTGGGTATCTAAGAAATCGCCAACTATTGCAGGGTCTACAGCATTAACAACCCTTACATTTACTTGGGGCGGTGGTGTTGCTTCTGCTTTTTGACTAGCCTGCTCTAACATTTTGGTTGTGTCTTTACGGCTTGTGACGTTTGCTGGGCCATTGACAAATTCAGGGCCGTACTCACCCACTAAGCCGAATTTACCCGCCGGAATATGGCCACCTTTGTCGTATGCGCCAGAGAAGTTAACCGCTGCAACTTGTGCAACGCCTGCAGCACCTTGGGCGACAGCTAAAGCAATAGGTACAGCATTTGCGGGAGGTGGGGCGCTCGCGGCTGCTTTCATGTACAAAGATTTTGCTTCTAGTAGCGCTTCCGCCAAAGCGTGGGCTTTAGATACAGCAAATAGAGCGCGATAAATGCCGGATTGTTCACCCGCGTAAGCCTTGGCTAGCCCTGCCATACCATCAAAGAACTTGCCAGAGGTGGCTAGCATTTGTTGGTTTTTTTGGTCGTTTAACTGCTGTACTTGCTCATTTCGTTGTTTGGTTAACTCGCTAACTAACTCGGTTTGCTGCTCTTGTGTTAAGGCTTCGTTAGCTAAAATAGCCTCTCTTGTTTTCTCGGCATCCTCATTAATTTTGTTTATTTTTTCTTCAATTGTTTGCTCTTTAGCAAAGTCACCAAGTACGTCAGTTGCATATTGCTTTGTCGCTCGGCCTCTTAAGCTATCCTTTTCCTCTTCACTTTCGCCAGACTCATCAATGGTTTTTAAACGCTCTTGAAAAAGGTCTGTAGCTCGCTCTGGTTCGGTTTTTAAGGCGTTTCTAACCTTGTTAACTTCGCTGTTTTTCTCAATTTCTTCTAGCCGCTTTTGGCGCTCTTCTGCTAGCTGAACTAATAGCTTGGTTTTTTCTTCCTCCGTAATTTGGGTTCGCTTGAGTACAACATTTTGAGCCCTTTTATATTCGTCTTCTAAATCGGCTATTTTTTCATCTGTAGATTTTGGGCTACTTCTAAAACCATCAAGCACGTTAGTAGCAAACTTCTTGTTAAGCCGCTCTAAAAGGTCTTGCTGTAACTTTGAGCCTGTACGGGTTTTCTCTAAAATCTGGTTAAGGCGCTTGTCATAGCTGGACAAAATAAGCTCTTCTTCAGTAGCTAAAGAGTCTTTTATTGTTTGTATTTCATCCGCTTTTTGCTTCTTGAGTGCTGCTAGCTCTTTGTGATATTCAGCAGTTACACGGCCTGTTAGTCTTTGCCTTAACTCGGCTGTGGCTGTTGTGTTATTTCTAACAATCTCCAGGCTAGTTTTATAGTTATCCTTGATTAGTTCTTCTTCAGTTCTCAGGGACTGAGCTAAAGCATCAAATTTTTGCTGATTTTGGTAAGCTTCGATCTTGTCGTAAGCTGCATTAATTGCTTTTAAGTCGGCTTTGGTTGCTTCTTGTTGACTGGCCTTGTAAATATCAATCGCCCTGGCAGTCATACCAAGGGTTGACGCTTCTTCGTTTAATGCGGCTATTCTCTTTTGAACAGCCTCAAGGTTGCCTGAAACACTAAAGCTTACGTCTATTTTGCCTTCTGCCTTGTTGGGCTTAATCTTAGCGCCTGAGTCATCGTATTCAGGTGAAAAACCATACTTTTTTAACAGCTCATTGAGCTGTGTTTTTTTATTTTCTAAAGCTTCAGCTATTTCTTGCTGGTCTAGGTGTAAATCAAATTCCCCATCAATATAAAAGATACCTGTACGGCTTAGGTCGCTACTGTTTTGTAGCGTTTGAAGGCGTGTAATTGCCTGCCTTAAATCTTCTATTTCATCAGTAGAGCCGGAAGCCTTAGCTGCAAGCGTTCCAATTTGCCGCCCAAGGTCAACTAGTTCTGATAAACCCTCCCCAGCAGCACCAATTACCTTTGTAATAGCGGTTCCCAGTGCAACAACGCTTTGTTGAAAGCCTTCGTCAGCTATCAGCTTTCTAAGGTCATCAATAGCGCTAGTTAGTGGTGTTACGTCAGTACGACCAAAGGCGTTTGTAAAATCGTTTTTTAGTTGGGTTAACGCATCGCCAACTGTACGGGGTATTTTTTTATACTCCTCTCGTATTGCATTGGCTTGGTTTAATATTGAACCTGCAACTACTTTACTAGTCAGCTTTCCTTCTTGGGCTAATGCTCTTAGTTCCCCGGTAGTCAGGTTCAGTTCGTCAGCCATAGCACGCGCAAGACGAGGGGCGTTTTCCATTACGCTGTTAAACTCATCACCACGTAGCACACCAGAAGCCAAGCCTTGGCCAAGCTGAATAATTGAATATTTGGCCTCTTCTGCGCTAGCACCACTGATTTTAAATGACTTGTTTACCGTCTCTGTGATGGCTAAAAGCTGCTCATTACTTAATGACATCTCCTTTGTACTGCGAGCTAGCTTTGAATAAAGTCCGACAGTTGCTTCAATATCGGCTCTCGACTCTTGCGCTAAATCAAAAAGAGCAGAGTAAGACTGTCGAGCCTCACTTGCAGAGCTTGAAACTAAATCTAATTGCGCTTGCATCTTTGCAAATGCATCAGCGGCTTGCACAACTTCTCTAATGGCCATTGAGCCAGCAATAGCACTTAACACACCTTTAACACGAGAAAAGGAGTTTGCTAAACCATCTGTTGCTCTAGCGGCGTCTTGGGTGTCACCTTCTAAGCGATCCAGCGAAACACCCAAACGGTTAACAGCTTGTTCGGTTAGTCTTCCTTGCCTTACTAAGTCTCTAATAGCATCTGTTAAGCCGTCTGTAGCCCTTTCTGATCTCTGGCCTTGAATAGCTAACTGCTGCAATACACTAGTTGCAGTGTTAACTCCTGTTGTTTCAACTGCTATTTGCAGCTGTGCCGCTGTCGTCATTAATGATATTCCAGTAAATACGATCTAAGGAGCGGATTAAATCGACTTCCCAGGCTCGCAAATTCTTTTTAGTTAGCTCTGACCAGTGGTATAACTCTGTGAATGTAAGGGTTTCGCTGCTGCGTACTTCAAGCCACCAGTGAAAAATGTATTCTAATTCTTCCGGGCATTTGGGCTGCTCTGCTAACTCTTTAGGCTTTTTACCTGTTGCTTTATAAACCTGTAAAAGCTGTGCTTTTAAGGATTTTTTCGAGCCTTTAGGGGGTAATTGCAACCTTATCTCAGACTCGAAAAATTTAGCTAGTTGCTCTGTTTTTTGCCGAAAAAAAGGGAGCGATCACCCGCCACACTGTCTATTTTTGGCGCAATTTGCGGCGCTTCGCGTAGAAACTTTTTAATATTTTCTGGCGTGCACTCTTCATCAAAAGACCAGTCAGCTACTAAGCTAGCCAATATAGTTAGCTCTGCTTCTTTGTTGGTATATTCTGAATTTTTATTTTTTGCATCCAATAAAACTAATCGCCTAGTTTCGTTTACTGCTTCTTGATAAAAATCAGAATCAACACCACGAATGACTAAGTAGTGCTCGGTTTCTGTTCCATCTGGCAGTGTTAAGGGTAATTTAATACCGGTATTCGCCTTTTCACGGGTAAAAAAATCAGTCATTGAAACCATTAGGCCGACTTCCTTCTAATAATTAAATTTGATCCAGTTACAGAGTCTAATAACGCTTGAAAGGGCATAGTCAGCACAATAGAGCTAGCGCCTGATACGTCAGGTTGTCCACCGGTGTATTTAATACGCGGCAAAACAAAGGTGTATTCGTTGCCTGTGCCATCTGGCAAAGTGAACTCTATGCTTGATTCAATTTCATCAATAAATTTATTAATTAGCGTGGAGTCTTCAAAATAAGCGCTAATTTGGCCTGAAACATTAGATTGGCCGATAGAGGGTGCAATACTTTCTTTAGAACCTACGACATTACGCGCCTCTAAACCATTCTCCAGGGTTAACTGAATTTCAGTAATTACCGCTATCGGGTTGCCAGCTTCTTTCAGTGAGCCGGTAAATGAATCAAGGGGGCTTGTTGTTGATGCCACTTTGTAAGTTGAATCTGCAATAACATCACTGGCCGTACTCATGCCACGACCAACAACGCTTACAGTGCCTGTTACCATCGAATCAGCGTTAATCTGCAACTGTAGTGAGTTGAACTCGCAGCCTCTAAACCTATGATATGGATTAGCGGTGGCGTCTAAATCAGCAAACTTTCTTTCGATAGTGAACGAGCGGCGAACAGTACCGACTTTTAATTCGTCAGTATCAGCAACGGGGCTGTCTTCCTGCCAAGTGCCGCATAGTGTAGCTTCTAGAATAGTGTCAAAGGAGCCGTGTGATAGCTCTATGCTAATGTCGCCGCCAACCTGATAAGAACCGTGTCTAAGGTCGGTTATCTGCCTATCTGCCCGGATCTCTTCAGATTGCAGCGTGTTTTTAGTAAGCGCAAGGGTAGTGCCCGTGTGTCGTATCGGCTCAAACTCTGGTTTTTCTGGTGTTTGCCCTGGTGTAGTCTCCAAGACTAACGACATACTGTGTCTACTTCCGTCAGCCATTTATTTAATTCTCCTGGTTCTTGCAGACCAATAAACTGTTATTACAAGTCGATACCATTCCGCCGGTTGATTACTTGGCCGATTAACACCGCTTGAATTAATAAAAATATTTTGCTCGTTAAAATTAAATCGCTTACCGATATGAAAATAATGAGTAATTTCGTCGGCTTTTTCTAAAGCATCACCATCACCCGAATTAATTGGGAAATTAATATCAATTTGCAAAAATCCGGTGTGCTCGTTTTCGCCGTGATCACCAAGCGTTGCAACCTCTGGCATATTATTAATGATAAAAACCTGCGCCCAGGATTCACCGCCTTTAGGCTCAAAGCTTCGGTTGTCGTAGGCTGTGGGCAGGTTAAAACCACCGTCAACATACGCTTGCATGAGCGTTTTTTTAATTGCTGAAAAACTCATATCGAGTGCTGATTAGCAGCCCTTTGTACAATCTGATTAATGCGAGCGAAGTTTTTTCTAAGCATTCCGCTAGGTGCTTGTCGTGAATAACCAAATTCTAACCGCTCAATATAAGGCAAATTATTTGTTAGATAAGTTGTGCCATCCAAACCACCTAAGTTATTGCGCATCTCGTTAAGCGAAGCATTAGCACCAAAACGCTCTACAGTTGAAGTCTTCGGGTAGCCCGTTGACGTTTGCCAGTTGCCACGGGCTCGGCCTGTATCGACCGGCGTGTCTAGGATGACACCGCTAAATAGCTCTAACTTAATAGCCCTGATGATACGCTCTACAGCCTGCAAAGACTCAACAGAAAACCGGCCTAAATCACTACTAAAACTCACTTGCGCACCTGCACTTTGTAACTAATAGGCGTACCGGCTGGATTAACCGGCAGTATTCGCACTATTTGCCAGGGCTCACCATTCACCAATAATTTATCAGTCGATAACGGCTCAACCTCAGCAGACAACACAAGCAGCATGTCACCTGCCACAATATTCCCGCCTAGCTCGGTTTCAGTCGTTTTAGTAAAACTGGTTAATACGCCACTTGTTTTAAGTTGCTTGGTTGTGCCTGGTGTTACTCTGCCGTTAACTGGGTCGAACGTTTCGCCAGATTCACGAAGCAACACAACAGGTGCGCCCTTATCAGCTAGCAGCTTACTTGCCGTACTTGCCAAACCTTCATAAAAACTCATGCACGCACCAGGAATAAGCCGTTTTTCTTGTATAGCTGAGAAAGTAGGGCTTCAGCTTTAGCAAAAGCAGGTACTTTGTCAGGGGTACTATTGTTTGCATAAGCCACTTCTACAGCACCTTCTACACGCTCTTTAATCACTGCGCCTTTTTCACCAGGTAAGCGGTTAGGCATTAAGTCATGCTCGCGGGCTTCAAGTGCTAGCTGTAACTGGCCATACTCCAAGTTGCGTGGAATCTCTTTCTCACCAACCGATAAGCCATCAAGACGAACGCCACGGCGGGGCCATTGTAGTGGCTGGCGTGGGTTGCTCTTCTCGCCCTGAAATTTGCTAGCTTTAGACTCTAAGTAGTCCATCGCTTTAATTAGCAATACAGCGCACTGGTCGTCTGACAGTTCAGTAAGATCAATGCCGCGAAGCTTGGCAAAGATCCGCAACGTTTCAACACTGGCGTAGCTGTTAGCATTGGGGTTAGTACCGCTACCGTCTTCTATCACTAACATGCTACACATCTCGTCTAAAATCAGGTGCAGCGGCGTTAATGTCAGCACGGGTAATGTCTTGGCCTAGAATTTCCTCAACGGCTTTAACGTTGGGCAAACCGGCATTAGTCCAGTGGGCATCATTCGCTTGGTCTAGTTGGCTTAAAGCTTTAACAATTTTTTCTGATACAGAAATTGGTTGTTCCTTATTATTTTCTAGCGCTTTTCTATTGCGATCCCTAAGTTGCCTGGTGATTTCCTCAAATGTCACCAATTGCCCAGGTATAAAACCATCTTGGTTTTTTTCTGTCATAAAAAACCCTTAAGGGCTTTGCAGCCCTTATTTATCCATTAGTGACCAAAAATGCGAGAGGCATGTTTTTACGATGCACTACACGTTTCCAGTTTTCAGCTTTACGTAAATCTGCGAGCGTTGCTGATGCGGCAGAGACACTGTTACTTGAAAACTGAGTACCGAATGGGTGAATCAACCATGTTTTACGTTCAATTAAATACTCAACACCGCCACCACCACCTTGCAAGCCTTGGCGCTCAACCTCTACTGGAACGTTAGGTTTACCTTCACCATATCCAAACATACCTTCACCAAAAAGCACGCTAAGGTATTTAAAGCCGCTTGTATTACCTGCAATTACAGGCATTCCATCGTCTACTACAATACGTCGTCCTAGGTATGTTGGAATCGTTAAATTACCCTGACTGTCTTTAATAAACTCAATGTCATCGTTGTCTATCATTTTTTGATAAATCATTGAATGAACCGCAATCACTTTGACTTGTTCAAATTGATCTCCCAAAGTAAAAGCTGCATTGACTAACGCACTGCGATTGAATTTATTTTTTTCAGTTGCCGCATTACCATCTTCAATAGCAATACTACACACCATATCGGCATCATTTTGAGCTATGTTTGAGGCCAGTAAACCTTGTGAAGCCGCTAACAAACGGCGTTGCCACTGTCTTTGCCAGTAAACCCCAAATCGATTTCTAATCCGTTGCATTGGAGAACTTCCAGCAATTTCACCTGCAAGGTCTGTGGCACTGTATGCCTGGTTTAAGTAAGCAACTCGTGCTACTTGTTCACCAGAGTCAATTTTATTCGGTTCAGCTCTGTCCTTTGGATCGTCATTTGAGTAGTTTGGCTCTTCTGCTGCATCCAGGTCTCGCCAAAATGGAATATCAATCGTTTTACCACCACTGTTTGCTTTAGCTATTAGCATGTCATTAGAGACTGCAATACCTGCCTGAGCAAAAGCCGTTTTTTCTGGTGAGTTTTCTGCCTGATAATCTGCGTATACTTCAGGTATTATGACATCTGTTAAACGTGTTGTTGGCACTAGTTATTTTCCTTATTCGGCATCTCTAAGTTGACGATACTGCTCAGGATCTTTTCTATAAAGATCGGTTCTTTCAGCTTCAGTTAATTCGCTAAATTTCTTAGTAGCACTGCTACTTTTGCTGCTGGAAGCACTGCTACCAGTAGCGAGAGAGCCTACAATCACTGGGGCAAATGCCGCTTTGTTTGCAAACTCATGCTTGAGTTCATCAAGCGTTAAAGCACTTGGTTTGCCTTCCAAATCATTTACAACAGTCACTAACTGTCCGTTACGTTCAGAAGTAGTAAGACGTGCTTTAATGTGAGGAATTAATAATTCTGCACTACCTTCAACGGCTAATTCAGAAGCCAGGCGTACAGCTTCTTTATCGACTAAAATAGCTTTTAAATTATTTTGAAGTTTTTCAATAGTGCCATTTAATTCATTTTCACGGCTAGTTAATTTCTCTGACCATGCATTTTCACTGTTAGAAAATTTGTCCTGCCATGACTTTTCAAGCGCTTCAATATCACCATTTTTACGGGCGTCAGCATCTTTGTTTTCGTTCATCTTCACCTGCAGGGCTTCTAGTTGCTCTTTAAGCTCGCGGGCCTGATCTTCTGCGGCTTTGCGGGCTGTTTTCTCATGCTCCTTAGCACGTTTTAGTGCGCCGGTATCTTCAATACCATCAACTTTTAAACGGTAAGCGCCGTTTACCTCTTCATACAAGCCGTGCAGATTTTCGTCTACGCCTTCGAGCGAATCTAATTGAAATTTCAACATGAGTTATGACCTTAATTAATTACTGAAAGCTCTTTCAAAAGCAGCGGGTTCTAATTTCCGCATTTGATCAAGCGTAAGCGGTTTAAAATTTCTACCTAAATTTAACGCGGCAAATCTCTCTGCAGATAAGCCACCATTTCTGAATAATTTTGCCCTTGTTTTTCCTAAAGCTTTATCCTGAAAACTAGCTGGTTGAGTTTTTAGCCATTCGTAATAAGTTAGGCCCCCCTTAACCGGTCCGTCTTTACTGGCGCGGGTTCTGTCTTCAGATAGAAAGCTAAACTCTTTGCTAAGCACCGCTATTGTTGTTGACCTACAGCGTATATGTGCTGGAGGCTTTGGGCCTTTGCCTAGTTCAAACTGCATTCCATCTAGTGATCTGCATACAGGTGTAGTGGAACTATCAAGCGTTGAGACCCAACGGTATCCCTCTAAAATATCATCATTCGCTTTCCACGTTTCAAACCGCGCAACAGACGCCACATGTTGTATTGATGTTCTAACAATTGCCTCAGCATTTCGGCTACTAATTGCCAGTAAACCATCACGATAATTATTAGCCCTGGTGCCTCGAATATTTCGAATAATTTGGGCATTTGTTTGCCCCTCGAAAAAGCCCTGTCTTATTGCACCGACTACCCGCTGACGCTCAACCTTTGCCCAGTCTTTGATAAATGCATCAAGCAGTTTACCCCCATCAACCCCACGTACTGAAAGGGGTGTAGCAAATACGGCGGCGTAAATCTGAGTAGCTGCCGGTATCGTAGGTTCAAACTGTTTGCGCTTAATTTCTGGCAACTCGGCTTGTGATTCTGAAACCGCCGCGTCCAGTGTTTTAGCTTCTAGCTCTGCCTGGTATTCTGCAATATCAATTAAACTACCGGCTAACTCGTCGTAATATGCGCTATAAATATTTGCTAGTGCCTTTTGAATCGATTTTAAAAGCTTCTCTAATCGGGTTCGGGAAAATGTAGTTAAATCATTCTCGATTAAACGAAGCTTAATTTCTTTATCAATCTGCTTTAAAAAAGCCGTAAATTGATTGACCTCACCAGATTTAAGCCCCTCTAAAAACACTTGATTACGAACAGTAAAATCAAATAGCGGGTTATTCATCGTCTAATGCTAACCCTGTATCAGCTGTTTCCAATTCTTCTTTAATACTCTCGTCGTCTTTTTCTGGATCAATAACGCCGTATTTTTTGAGCTGCGCCCATAGATCGGAGTCAGGTAAACGGCCAGACTGCCAAGCCTGAATCAAAGCGGTTAGCATCTGCGGTGTAAGCTCAGAGCGGGTAAACTCCTGGTTAAGTGTGTATTCCACATCAGCCGGTGCATTCATAAATTCAGCCATCCAGCTAAGCGCCAGGGTGTAAGCCTCAGAAACATTACTTGCAGCTAGCGACAAAACAGAGTGCTCAGCTTCGTTTTCTGCTTGAGCTTCAGTTGCCGTCTTTACTGCTGAGCCCTTGTCTAGAAGCCTTGCACCTAAAGCAATCATCTGCTGCTCTTTCTGGTCCATGGCTTCTTTTACCATAGTGTTCGGCTGCGCCTGTTTTATGTCGAACTGGCCGCCAGTAGGCAGCAGAATAGGGGAGCGAGAACCAATATAAATACCGTTCTGCTGCAACCAATCCCGCCATTCTTCAGTAAGTCCACTAATAGCAGGTTGTGCCTGCCCAACAAAAAAAGCACTGTCTTCGTAGTCTGCCGAGTTCTGATAATGAGCTAGGTTTAACCGGGCAAGATCAAGCAAAGGTGGCTGATCTATTGTAGTGTCGTTATTCTCGGCACCAATAAACGTGAACGGGATAAAGCGCCAGGGCTGACCTTTGCCATTAAGCGGCTGATACTCGCTATCTATCGACCACACACCATCAGCGTTTTTCTGCCAAATCTCAACATGGTAGAAGCTGTCTAGCCGCAAAACTCTATATTGCTCTATGCTCTCAAGCCCAAAGCCGTCATCTGTCGTCTGCTGTATTGACTCTTTGATAACAACCAATGACAGCAAATGACTTGAGCCGACTTTCTGAGTGCGCCAGTTAATGACGTTCTCTGCGTTCAAACTAACAATGTTAGCCCGTATTAGCCCTGCTTCCTGTTGAGCTTTAGAGGCAGGCGCTTTAACGTTAGGGTAATCAACATACAACGCATGACGGCTTTTGCTCATAATTGCAGCTAAGACGCTCTGTGACTGCTGATAAATGCTAACGCATGAACCGTCTATGTCTTCTTTTACATAGCTTAAAGCCGTTGGCACATTAAGTACTGGCCACTTTTTAAAAACAGCTCCTACAAGCCCCTGGCGAGTTCTGCCAGTAGCGTTATAAAACACAGCTCCTTTCTTGTACTGCTCGTTACGCTCTTTGTTCTGCTTACTGGTATCGCTAGGGTTTAATGTGCGCAGGTATTTTTGAACGTTTTCACCTGCGCAAACATCCTCTACAACTTGCCATTTCTTAGCAGCTTTTACATATTCTGGATGCTGAAAAGTTACGTCAGCCATTAAAAACTAAACCCCATTTTAATTGACATTGCAGGCTTGCTAGCAGATTGCGCAACGGCAAAATAGCGGAAAGCATCAGCACCATGTGACGACCAGTCATGCAACGGTTTGTCTTTCCAAACACCACGCTTGTCGTCCCACTCTTTTCGGTAATTCTCTAAGCAGCTAATACCTTGCTCGCACTTAGCAGCTTCAAATGCACAGCGGGGTAGTAACTCCCTAACAGACTCGATACCCTCATCAATGCCAAGCTTAGGCACCACATGAAACCTTATGCTGTAGTTCTGGCCGTCAATGTCATAGCCTTCTCTGGCAAGCTCTCGACGAGTTTTGCCGTCTCCAGCAAATTCACGATTATCTATGTCATGAGGTGCCCAGTGTTCTGAGTACTGATAGCTCTTATCTTTAATCACCTTCATGTAGTGTCGTAAGCCTTCGCCGGAATTTTCGTAATAATCGATAATGTGAAACTCTGTACCAACCTTGCGAACGAACCAAATAGCCGTAGAGTCACCAATGCCAATATCCCAGTAAGTCGAAACTGGTTGATGACTATTATCTGGTAGCTCACAAATACGTTTCTCACCGTATAAAAATCTAAACTGCTTAGCGTAGTAAGCACCTTCAACTGACTGCTGAAATGCTTCTTCGGGAATACTGGGGTACTCCCTTTTCATATCATCGCCAAGCGTTTTTTCTTTAGCGACATACCAAGCTTTTTGACCTTCAGCTAGCTTTATGCCATGTCTGCTCTCAAGCTCTAAAAAATATTCTCGCAATCTTTCAGGTAGAAAATTATTTGCTTTCAAGGCATAAGCAGGGTTTTTCCACCATGAGAAAAAGAAAAACTTCCAATCAAGTGCAGATAAATTAACCCTGCTTAAAGCTTGTTTTTCTGCTGTCTGGCAATATTCGAAAAAATAGCCTTGTCTGCCTTCTGCAGTTGATTCAATGGTAATAACGCAATTAGCGCTAACTGCCTCAAATGCTCCAGTTACTATTTCGCGTGCTTTATCGGGGTATTTAGCGCAAATTTTCCCAAACTCTGAAATATGTAACCAGCGCAAAGTACCGCCCCGAAACGACGTACTAACCGTGACTGAACCGCCTTTGCTAAATACCAGTTCGCCCGCTCGATCATTGCTAGCGGGGTTTGCACTTCTTATTTCTAAAGGCAAGCGACTATAGGCAAATTTAATTTTTTCTCTAAATAAACGGTTTGCATCGCTTAATGTGTGGGCAATTAATGCACACTTTGCTCCTGAAAAAATAGCTGCATCTAATTGAATAATGCATTGCTCAGTTGTAAAACCTAACTGCCTAGCTTTTAAAATAATATTGCGATTATGCAAGCCTTCATAATATTCAAGTTGTTCAGGAGTCATTTTAAATCTAATTACATGCCCCTCTTTATCGGTGATGTAATAAAGATTATTTAACCTCCAAAATCTATTCCTCAGAAGCTGTTGTACTTTCTTGGTCATCTTCCAAGCGGGCCAGCCTCGGTCTCTTCTTGAGCAATCAAGTCCATCAACTCAGACATTTCCTGCGTAGAATCACTGGCTTTTTCTTCATCAAGGTTATAAGCCTTACGCTCAGTAGCAATCATTCTAGAAAGAGCATTAGTGCAGTTGTTGTAATCTCTCGCTATAGCACTTCGATTTTTGTCAGTTATTTTTGCCTTAAGTATGGAATCCATGATCTTGTCAAAAACTTCCTGGCACTTTTCCAAGGAGTCCATATGCCTGAGAACAACATCTTTAGCGCGTTCTGAAGCTAGGTCTATGATCTCTTCTTCGGTTCGCACTTCATCACTACAACTGAGAGGGTGCGAACCTTCCTGCAGACCATTTGTATCAAGGCTTTCGTCTTTTGTAGTTCGCACTATTTCGCATGTGTTTTTAGTGCAAACCTGACTGCGAACCAACTTGCTTTTGGTCGCTTTTCGAACCTTTTCGGTAAGGTCTCTTTGCCAAGAATCTTTCTTAGCCTGCTTGCGTATTGCTGTATCAGAAACATTATACTTATTAGCAATGGCCCTGATTGAAAGCTGACCAGCTCTATACTCTTTTTCGATGCTTTCCCAATCAGTTTTAGCTGCCATTCTCACAACTCAATTCATACTCAGTCTGCACAACTTTTTTTAGAGTTTTCGTGCTTTGGTTTAAGCTCTTTATAATGCTGCTATAGTTTTCGCTTGTTACTTCTATCTTTGATAAGTCTTCAATGAGTTTTGCTGTACTAGCTTTCATGTGTGCTATGTCAGCTTTATGTTGTAATTGAATGCTGTTTTTCATGATTTGCTAGCCCCATCCATATAATTTTTATTTAACTGTGCCTTTAAAAATTCTATCTCGTGATTTATTTTCTTACGTTTGTAATGCCAATTAACTAAGCAAGTAGTAACCGTGCAGATCACACCAACGGCTAGCGCCCAATCTTGAATAGTAAAACCGGCTATAACCATGCTTGCACCTGATGCATAAGCCGCTGTAGTAGTCTTGCTCATGTTTAACGCCTAGCAACGCCTTTAATCTTTTCCCATGTTCGAACACCGCCGAGCCCTAACAAAGCAAAAACCAGCGTTAATAATTCGCCTGTATTTATGTCTGGTAATTTATTAATTGTTTCTGTTTGACCATACGACATAAGAATTACAATTAACAAATCCCTACCAATCCAGGCATAAGCTAATAAACCAGTACATAACCAACCCAACGCAGGACGCCAACCAGACACAAAAATAGAGGAGTGTTTAGCCTCTTCAATATTTGCTAAAGCCTGTAAAATATGGGGCTTACTAAAGTGTTCATTCAAAATTATTTGAGCTTTTAGCCTTTCTTCATCAGACGTAAAAAGCTCGTCAAGGCCCGTCATTACTGAATCTGACAAGCCTTTAATATTCATAATATCCATTGAAAATTATTTAATTAAAGATCAAAAACTACTCTTATATACGAAAGATAGTGTATTTGCTACAAGCAAAAATCACAGAGGGCTTGTGATTATTAATCTATTTTTTACTTGCAAAATTGAAATGAACTGATCTTTCAAGATTAAAAAATATACGGCAGTATAAAATTTGGGCGCAAATCTCCCTCTATTTAGGTGCCACTTGTCTCACCTGACATAAGCAGCATAGTAACTAATCACATTAAAATCAACAGTTTGCATATACATTATGCAATATTAATTGAACTATGGTGCAGGGGGATTCTTGATCGTTTTTCAGATATCGCTAAACCTTCATTATTGAGCAAAACGGTTCAACTTTTTTCGTGTACAATACGCAACCAACTTAACTAGGAGCACCTATGTCATGTAAGAACTCACAAGTTGGTCTATCAAGCGAAGCCTGCCAAAATCGGTGCTTAACAAGTTATATTTGATAAAGACGAAAAAACATGGGCCTCAATAAAGAGTTGTGAGCTACTGTAAAAATGGCGTAAAACACTTAATTCTCCAGAGCTATAAATAGACATAATGACGAAAAAAATATTACGTTTGAAGGTGAAAAGAAATAAGGACTCCAAACAAGGAGATGAGGTGGTTAAGGATGTATCTCATGATGACCCACAAAAGCGATTTTTAAATGGCGTAGCTATCAATCCTACACAGTGTATTCGCCTAGAATTAGGTTCTCAGCAACTCACCACGCGAGCGATTGATTTGATCTCGCCAATTGGAATGGGTCAACGAGGCTTGATTGTTGCTCCACCAGGCTCGGGAAAAACGACTATTTTGAAACATATTTGCCAAGCAGTGGGGAAAGCTTATCCTGAGATAAAACTTTATGCGTTACTCATTGATGAGCGACCTGAAGAAGTGACTGATTTTAAGCGCAGTGTGCCAGCACAAGTACATGCCTCATCCTCTGATGAAAGCTATGATCAACACGTACGTGTTGCTAATAATCTTCTTAATACCGCTCTTCAGGAGGCTGGCGAAGGTCACAATGTAATGGTTGTCATTGATTCTCTAACAAGGCTTACACGAGTACATAATGCAGGGCAAAAGAACAGCGGTCGTACCATGTCGGGTGGAGTTGACGCTAGAGCTATGGAAATACCACGAAAGCTGTTTGGCGCTGCTAGAAAGATTGAGAATGGTGGATCGCTTACTATTCTAGCGACTGTACTCGTTGATACTGGAAGCCGGATGGACCAGGTGATATTTGAGGAGTTCAAGGGCACGGGTAATATGGAAATTGTTTTATCTCGGGAGATTGCGAATCAGCGAATTTTTCCCGCACTGGATATTGCTAAAAGTAGTACGCGTCGTGAAGAGCTTCTTCTAAATTCGAAAGATATTGAAAGTGTAAGAGTTTTGCGAAAGGCGCTTACGAGCCTTAAACCTGTAGAGGGTGCCAGGAAACTTGTTGAGTTACTTAAGGAATACCCAACGAATGCAGCACTACTAAATATTAAAAATGAAAGCAATTAGGTAATTTATGCCTACACCTAACTCTCTAAATAGCTGTCAATAGCAGCCTCAAAAGCCGCCTTTAGCTCATCCATTGTAGAGCCCTCATAGTTGATTAAGGGTTCTACGGCTAACACCTTTCCATATAACAAATCATCGTCAGCACTATATTCAACAGAACCTTGAAAGCCTTTGTACTGCATTCGCCTTACTCTACCTTTTACATCTTCCGGGCTAGTGTGAACAAAACTTTCATCAGGAGTGCTGGCAAGCTGCTTTAGGTGAATAGTTAGAAACTCTTTGCCTAACCTGTCGTATTCTTTTTTAACTTCAGGATTTTTAAGGACTCGTTTTTTAAGATCATCTAGGCTGTTACCCATTTTTTATCAATCTTCCCAAGGTGCTTTGCTTTCTAACAACTCTTTAAGTGCTGGACTTGGCTCTTGTTCCAGCATTTCTAGAAACTCTTCGTAAATATCATCCTTTAAAATAATGTTTGCTTTCGGGGAATCAAAGTCAATGTCGTCAGCATCTGGCATATGTAGTAAGTCAGCCATGCTTTTTTGGGATTCATCCATACCTTTACTCATCCTCAAATCCTTTTAGCGTATCATCAGCTAAAGGCTCGTCGAAATCTTCAGGTATATCTAGCTTCCCATCCAACAAGCCTATTTTTTTCTTAGGTTGATTTGCTAGAGAGTCATTGCTCATTTTGACTATGTGAGCAACCCCATCCTTAGCAAACACATCTACCATATCACCAGGTTCTAACCCCAGCTCATCACAAATAGCTTTAGGGATAGTGACTTGCCGTTTACTGGTTAATTCATGCATGAAGCACCTACTTTGAAGCCAGTACCTAAGTTAAACTAAGCTCAAGCGCCCAAGGCCTGAGTCTAATCAACTTTGTTAACGGTTAGGCCTAACCCTTGGGCTTTTCGCTTTTAACAATAAACCTCTGAAAATCAGGGTCGGAAAATGCTGCTTTCAGATTCTCATTTGGCTCTTCTGTTTTAGCTTTTTCTAGCAAATCAAGCATCATATTAAAATCACGCTCACTAACTGTAAGCTTCTTCTGCTGCTTTACATAAGGGTTTTGCTCTGAGCTTGAAAAGTCGAAATCATCACACATATATTGCTCCCCCTAACGTTTGCTAGTTAACTTAGGCAAAATTAAATCTCATCACCTGGCATAGGCTCACTGTCAGCAACTTGATCTAAGATGCTTAAAGCCTTTTTAACTTTCAGGCTATCAAGGTTATTGTTCTCCTTCCATTCCCCTCTCATTTGCTCTTGATACTCAATTCCATCTGTAGTTTGCTTGTTTCCCTTACATAAGCCAAACTCTTTACCTAACTTGTCGTACTCTTCTTTAACTTCAGGGTTCTTAAAGAGCCGCTTTTTAAATTCATCTAGTTTTGAATCACTCATTAAACCAGCCCTATGTAAGTCTTCTGCTCCTTCGATTACTACTTCCATGATTGACTTGTTCATAAGCTCACTTCGTACCATTACTACTAGGAAAGTAGAAAGAAATGACCAAAGTAACCAGTGGTAAAGCTCCTATCTTCACCAGCTCAAATACACCTTGTAAAGCTGCATTCTCTGGATAACAGGCATAACCAATAAATACGCCAATACAAATAACAGCTAGCCAGCAAAGAACTTGCTTACCAAATCGAAGGCGTTCCCCTTCGTCAATTGTTACACCGCCTCCAAACCTATCCCTAACATCAAACACGCTGACCGAATTACTAACAGCGCTAAGGTCAATATCATTATTTTGATTATTCTCAGAGACAGCCATTAAACCCCCACAACTTTACCAATGGCTTTAAGGCCGTCTTTTCCAGCGTCTTCAATGATTCCCAAGCAACGCCCCTTGCTTTTTTCTTCCTGAGCAATAGAAAGCAAAGCGAAAGCCCTGCGCATTACTTCAGCCTTAGATATACAGTTAGCCTTAGCGATGGCGTCTAACTCGCTGTTTACCTCATTTGATAGATCAAGTGTTACTCGTGGCATGGTCTGCACTCCTCATTAGATATGCTGCATACTTACTGAAAATTTACTGCATATATGATGAGATAGCAATGATGTTGTTTTGTTCCTTTTCCCCACCCCCTGCCACAAAACCTTAAACCTCTCCATTTCCCCCTAACCTATACTGAAACCCGCTAACACTCACAAAGGACAGCCCAGCTATGCCAGGCAAGGAACACCAGCCGACACCCAAAGAACTAAGAAGCAGAAAAATAGCAGAGCAAACCGCCGCATTCTTGAAGGCTGGCGGTAAGATAAAGGAAGTATCACCAGGGGCAAGCGGGCTGCCCAGTATCAAGGACGTTAAGCGGTCTTATCAGGTGAGTATTAGAGGGTTTCTTTCCTAGCTCGCTTATAGTTAACAGTCAATCCTCCACTGCTTGATGTATAATACCTGGCTAACCAAAGCAGGAGCGCTCATGGCACGTAAAAAGCAAGACGAACTATCAAGTGAAACCCGCCAGAAAAATATTGACGATCAAGTGGCGGCCTTCCTCAAAGCGGGTGGAGAAATCCAAGAAATACCCAAAGGTAAAAGCGGCATAGCAAAAGGCAATAACACTCGCATAGGCATAGTGCTTGGCAGCCCTTCTGCACAGAAAAAATAGCTAGGTGCTATAATTAACAGTGCAAAGGCAATTAAGCCTTAAGCAGCTAGCGGCCTGCTTTATCACTCATATACTTTTCGCAGGCCGCTCAGCCAATCTTGTTCAACTCCAATAAGTCCCTAACCAGCATCTTAGTCAACTCCTATTTAAACTAAGAGAGCATCGTCAACTGAACTAAAATTAGTATATAGAGCACTATAAATTTATGAGTTTGGTTATGCCTACTAGAAAAGAAGTTCCCCGAGAAACCCATCAGAGCATTGAAGAACAAACCGCTGAATTCCTTAAATCCGGTGGTGAAATTACAGAAGTACCAACAGGTACGAGCGGCAAGAAAAGTATTGCTGATCGCAATCGTGAAAAAGAATCAAGTTCGTAATTTGTCACTATTCAAATTCTAGCCAACACATCCTGCTAATCGCTATAACAACAACGCTTTACCTACTCGAAACAAAACCATCTAACAAAGTTCTTTTGTCTTGTAGGCAATGTTGATTCAGGATTAATTAATGGCTTTTTGATCGATGTAGATTAGATTCGCACAAAAGTGAAATGGACTACTTAGTTCCAGTAAAGTAGCTTTTTTTGTCAGAAACTCTTAAATGACACAGGAAATTTGACTTGATTTATTTGTATTGGCTCTTATCTGATCTGACATTACCCGATTTTTCAGGTGCCCTGTCAGGTTAGATTTGGGTTGAATTTTTCTCAGCAACAATCTATTTATCATCAAATTTTAAATAATTACCATAAACTTTTTACGTCTGTTAAAGAAAAATCGCCCCTGCGCTATGTATGGATGTGAGATGCTATTGCTAATTTCACAAAATGTAAAAAAAGTGAAAGAAAATGGTGTCTCATCGGTAAGTATGTGGAACCAGAAATATTAAGCGATAAGCAATTACTAAGGGGACGCATATTTACCAGCAGTGTACTTCTTATTTACAACTGCTGGTTGCTGTATTATTGAATTTTTCCAAAAAGCCATTATTTTTGGATAGGTAATTTTTTGATATATACATCCCCATGGGCTTGTGAATACCTTTAACTATTTTAATCTTATCTAATATTTTTAGTTTTTTTAGATCGGCTTCAATAGCGAAATTGCTGCCAAAAATGGCATCCATCCGCTTGGATTCTAGCATTTTACTTAGTTGTTCAGTGGTCCTTGCATTGTATTTGGCATTGTATCCGTTTTTCTTTAGCCACTTTAGTGAGTTTGAGCCAGACCAACTTCCTGTGATTGCTTTTGATTTGAAACCCTCATCATTTGGGTCTAACTGGCTGTCTTTTGAAAGGTACCAGTTCCAATATTGGTCCGCTATTGTGGCTGTAAGTACCGCGTATTCATCGCGAGAGGAGTTCTTAGACGCAGCGAAAAAAGCATCAGCATTGCCTTCTTTGGTCTCAGCTTGTGCTCTTTTCCATGGTGTTATTTCTAGGCTGAAGTTAGCATTCATTGCATTTAAGATGCATTTGACCTTGTCTGCTGCTACTCCTACGATTTCCCCGTTGTCATTTTTAAATTCAAATGGTGGTCTGTGGTCAGTTAGTATGCTTATTTTTTCAAATGCTTGGGTTTGCTGGCTTGTTGCGGTAATACTAAGGATGTAGGTTAGAGTGACAATATGTTTCATTTCTTAATACTTCTGCTTGTTGAGTTATTGGGTGTCATAAAACCCATGAAAAGGGTATGGTTTACACCTGAAATTTGTATGATGCTTTATGAATAATTATAGAATATGCTTAGGCTCATTGTTTGAGTAGTTACATTAGATATTACTGCCATCTAAGTGCTTTCAAACTAAGTCTAACTTACCCTGTTCAAACCACACCCCCAACCATCGCCCGCATTTTAGCCAATGCATCCCGCCCATTAGTCAAATGCCCTAACCCTGCCTGTTTAATCTGCTCCTTCTGTCGTGCATCATGATAGGCCTGATTCCTCTCTGCCGCCGTTTTCTGCACTTCCCCCGGCAAAGCCTTTGGCACATTCGAAAGCGGCTCACCAGCCATCACACGCCGTGTAATGATCTCGTAGTTACGCTCAAACAACGGCAGTATCCGCTTTTCCTCCATGGTCTTGAGTTCAAACCATCCTGTTGCCTTAGCTGCTTCGTATACTGCTTCATGCGACCAGCTAGCCCCAGTTGGGTTATGGCTATGGCTGCAAGCTTCCCGGTAGGCTATTTCAACCTCTGGCAGCCCAAAGTCTTCGGGTTGCGGCTTGCAGTACTTAACGAACTCCCCAGGCGTTGGCACATATGCGCTGCCTAGCTCGCGCACCTTAGCCATGCCAATATTAATTTGCTGGTCTGAGCTGATACCTTGCTCGATAAACGTTTTAACCCATTGCAGTTTGGCTGCCTTGATCTTGTCATCATCTGAAAACGTGTAAGCCCATGCGGTGCAGCAGCCTGCAAGCTCTTTGAAAAGCCCGTTAAAAAGAGTGGAAGTTGAGTTTTAAAAATAAACATCAAGTAAAGTATAAATTAATAATCATATAACCTCTGCACTATAAATATGTATCAGAGGTTGTAGTTAATATTTGCAAGCATATTTAAACTTGGCAACAGAACTAGTTGTTGAGTGTTAACTGAATATTAACATTGTTTCTCTTGTGGAAAGTTATAATTAATCTGACTGGTTTTTTTAAAATTATTATAAATAATTAAGGGAATAATTATGTATATGTTCAGTATTTTTCGCAAAGAATGTGCCTTCATGTTAGGCATGTTACTATGCTTAACTATTGTCCAAGTTACGGCTCAAGAGGCTAACCGTGGTATCACCCCAAGTATACTGATGGAGGCTAACCATGGTATCGCCCCAAGTATACTGAGTGACAAGCCATGCAAGCTCGACCCAAATGTTACTGTTGCGCTTCGAACGTCCTGTACCGACGACTGTGATGAAAACTGTGGTGGGTCATGTGTAAATGAGTGCTATGCCTCTTGTGACTGTGGCAACTGTCCATTAGGGCAAGGTGTTTGCTGTGGTTTCCCAGCGACTGGATGCAGTAGTTGGTCATGCCCTTAACGAATAGAATAATAGTGAACACATGGGGAGTGGATCAAACCTGTGTTCATCAAATGTTTCGCCCAAATTCATAGCGATTAATATAAAGACCTATAACAATGTCATGCATTTGGTTCTGTTGCAAAAATTCTGTTAATTCGAAAAGTACTTTTCCTTGGGCACAATTATCCTGTTAATGCATAAAATTTTTCATCTGGTGATAAATTGCCACGATAGTGTTTTTTCATTTGCCATTTTTTAATCATATGAATCAATTCAATACCCGCTAAGGTTTTCTGCGCTGAATGAAAATTATAAAACTCCATCGCCGGTCGGGTAACCTGCTTCATACCACGATGATCTTGCTTAGCTGCATTCCTGAAGGCTGGCGGTAAGATACAAGAAGTTCCACCCGGAACTAGTGGGCTACCAAGTATCAAGGACGTTAAGCGGTCTTATCAGGTGAGTATTAGAGGGTTTCTTTCTTAGTTGGTAGTTGTTGCCACCTTTTTTGAAAGCTTTCTCTTTCTACCTGGCCATACGTACATACTAGAAAGACTCCTTCATCGATTCTGAATTGTGAATATGCTCTACAAGAGTAAGTATCTGGTCCATTAAGTCATTAATTTGGTTTATTGTTAGATTAATTATATTTCCTTCCTTATCTTTTCCATTCCTATGTACTAGGTCATGCCGTATATGCATAGCCTCTTTAAGAGGGCCTGCTTTTTCTTTAAACTCTATTTCGAGAACTTCTTTAAACAATGCTTGGACCATTGGTATGTTGTGCCAAAGTATGCGAGAAAGGTCTTGTTTGACCTTGTTTTTTAATTTTTCTTGCTTTTCAAAAATTATAGATAAACTAATTTTTTCAGTCTTATAAGGCTTATAGCTTTCTATAAATCGACGGAAGTAATATTCATCATTTTCAACTTTTGAAGTGAATACCTCAAAAAGGTAAGCTTCTAATGAAGTTACAAGGTTCACATAGGCCATTTTGAGTAATAGCTCTTTGCTAGCTGCATCAGTATTGATATTCAACAAGTTTTGTAGATTTTTTATAAACACCTGAAAGTCAAGATAGGGATTTGAAAGGCTTCCAATATCTTCAAAGAAGTAAGGGTCATCGTAGTAATCAGGTTTTTTGTAATCTCGCCCAGACCACTCTATGCAGTCTTCTTCTACTTCTGCAACAAGAAACTCTATTAATTTGTCATCCACACTTCCACCAAACTTGCTACCCAGCTCATCCGCTGCATCATACGGTCCACCATATATATACTGATACCCACCTTCTTTTGATATATAAGGACAGCTATGAACTGGGTTTTCATAGTTTTCAAAAAACCATGACCTCATTTCTTCTAGTTGTTTTTCTTGCTCTTCAGTTAAATCATCAATGTCGAGGGTATAATCATCCATAACTAGTTACCGTATTTTTGGTTGCTTCTTAAAAAAAGCTAAATATAGTGTATGAGGCTTCGCCGACTAAGCATAGCCTACATACAGCTAATAGCGTCTTGTTTGATAGCTATTTTCATTAAGAAGATATAGGCCGGAGTTAGCCAGCCTTAGAGGCTAAGCTGTAGCCACGATGTTCTGACCGTCGATACTAGCAAGCTGCATTGGAGATTGAATGGGCCGCAACCCATATCTTTCGGTTAGTATCTTTGAGGTTAATCCTGCATTACTGACAACATCTTTCCAAGTTCGGAAATCAAGCAGGTCAATAGCTCTTTGTATTAAACTCGGGTATTCCTGAGGCACAAGCTCATCGAATTTTTCAGTTTTTGTTTGCCCATGTCGAGCAAGTGTAGTAAATCCAGTTCTAGCTTGATCGTTGGTGATAATGCCTAGTGTCTTTGCTCGATAGATGATTGCTTTTAAGCTAACTTTCCATCTAACTTTGCAATCTCCAAGAGCATCCCAATTCAGCCTAGACCCTCTCATACGTGGAAACTCTGCGGGAAAACTAGTTCTAGGCATTAATAAGGCACTAGCAAATTGGTTAGCTTGGTCTTCTGTTCTCTTACAGCCAGTTTCAACGCCGTTATGCATCACCAAGTGACCTATTTCATGTGCAATATCAAACCTTAACCTACATGGGCTTTCCTTTGCTGTATTTCTGATAATCATAGGGCGCTTGTTGTGTATCGAGAATGCATCAACTCTATCGTCTGCCCCGGAAATATTCGCGACTACAATACCCAGGTTTTCTGCTAGTTTTACTGTGTCTGAAATCGGGCCAATGCCTAAATCAAATTCTCTTCTAAAAAGCTCTGCTGCTTTTTCAATATTTTCTACCTTTGAGTAGTCTAGCCCAAAGTCTGGAATTATATCGGCTGGTAGCTCAACCTCTTCTTCAATCTTATTAACTAAGCTATCAAACACTTCAGCACGAGCCATGATCATATTTTTTAGCGCCTGAGTGCTAGACCTAACACTTCTGAAGTGACACATACTCGGCTCTATAGGAAAGGTTCTATGTTGAAAAAAGAATGAGGGAGCAACCATATAAAGGTTAGCAAATTGCTCTATTTGACTATCAGATGGGTAGCTACTTCCCGTCTCTAATTTATGCACATACTGTCGTGATACATCAATTACGCTTCCAGCTTCCTCTAACGACATCCCTGTCGCAAGTCTTGCAAGCTTTAGTTTATCGCCAATAAATATCTTTCCAAAAAGGTCATTCGTCGTCATTGTCTTTTTCTTTGCGCTTCCGCTTAGTGCGTTTCAGCGGCTTATCTTCAATGAGCTTAGGCTCTGGTAAATCAACTGGATTGACTATAGGCCCACCTGCTCTATCTGAATGCCACTCGCACAGCATGTCATAATTTTCAGTATAACCAATAAAGCTAACTACTAACTTATCTAACTCATTTTCTGGTTTGTTAATGAAAATCCACCAGTAAGTGACCTTTTCGATTGGGTCTTCGAGTTTTAATGTAAGTTGTCCAGGAGCTTGCTTATTTAGCCCCTTAAATCTGTGTTGCTTTTGAGGGTTTTGGTAATCATCTTGAACTACTTCTATAGGTGTGTCGCCAACTTTGATAACATAATCATTAGTAGTTCTTGCCATGTTTATCCATTCAATCTCAGGATCATCACCCAAGTTTTCAAACTTCTTTTTTACTCTTCCAAAAACATTTGTTCCTTGAGTGTATGGGGTATCATTCTCAGTGGAGCAGTCGTTTTGGCTTTCACCTACAACACTAATAATCTCGTTTGCAATAAACTCCAATCTTTCTTGAGTTAGGTCTTTCGAGTAGGTCTCTAATTGGTGCGGCATTTATACTTTATTTCCTTTTAGTTTGCAAAATTTAAAATACGTCAACCATTGTCTTGCATATTTTGAATTCTGTCAACTAATTGTGTAAAATTCATTCAAGTATAAATTACAAGCAGTACATCACGCCGCCCCCTTTAACATATCCCGCATACGACTAATTGCGTCTTTCCCATTTAACCCACTCAACCCAGCTTTCTCCACCTTCTTAGCCAACTCCCTAGCGTGGTACTCGTCGTTTTTCTCGGCTAATGTCTTATGCCTTCCTGGTAACGCCTTATGTATCACCAGCTCTTCACCGCTCATCACTTTTCTACAAGCTACCTCGTAGTTTCTTTTGAAAACCGGGTAAATCTCCTGCTCTGGTCGTCTTCTCAGCTCATACCACCCGGTAGCCTGTCCTGCTGCAAATACGGCGTCATGCGTCCATTGTGCCTGGCTTGGTACTTGTGCATTTCTGCAAGCCTCATAGTAGGCCGTGTGGCTCATCGGTAGCCCAAAGTCTTCAGGGTCAGGCTTACACCAACTGATGAATTGCCCGCAGCTTGGAAAGTAGGGTGAAGGGTCTTTACGCACCTTACGCAACCCAGCTTTAACTTGCTCTATCTGAGTCACCTTGTTTTCGATAAACGCTTTAGTCCATTCGCGCTTGGCCTGGCCTTCTGAGCCGTCCTCAGTAAATGAATATTTCCAAGCAGGCTTAGCCCCCTTGATGTAATCAAAAACCTTGTCGATGATCTGCTTAGCTTCCTCGCCTATGCTCAGCTTGGGTTGTTCTGGTGCTGCCTGGTGTTGGTGAGCAGCGCTAAAGCTCATCTGAGTAATTACCTGGTTTCCTTGCTTCATGGCTTACCACCCTAAGTCCGTATTCCAGTTGGTTTGTGTTGTTGTTTGTTGTGCTTGCATCGGTACGACAAGACCACGCTCGTTAGCGAATTTCTGAGCGTTGCGCATCCAGTTTCGCCAGGCTGAGGCCCAGCACTTGAACGTTGAGCCCTTGGCACGGTGGTAATCCAAAAACTTCTCTGTCTCGATCACCAGGTCAACCTGAATAGATTTTTCACTCGCCCACTGGATCAACTCAGCTGTAACCGGGAAGTCTTCAGGGGCTGCCGTGGCTCGTTTTTTGGTCGAACGGGGTTTAGGTTTAACCTGCTCAGTTTTTGGGCTGGTTTCCCCAGCAGGGGGACTACAGGGGGTAATATTGTTTGTTGTATGTATTATTGTATTTTGTAGGTGGCAGGTTTCTGCTACTTTTTTTAGCGGTTTTTCGCTAGTATGTTGGCTGTTTTCCGCTAATGAATTACCCGAATTACTAGCAGTTTTCTGCTTATTTTGTGGCACTTTTCTGCTAGTTTTAGCTACTGGTTTTTTAAGCTCCCATTCAGAAACGTTTAAATTAACACCAATAGATTTGCCATCAGCTACAAGAATGTTTCTTGATTTCAATACACGCAAGTCAGCGTATATGTGTGAAATATCACCATCATAATCAATTAGCTCGGCTATCTGCTGAGGGGCTAACCAATCAAAGTCACGATTAAAGCCTATCGTTTTACGAATCACAGCGTTAAGTATATTGTGTTGTCTGCTGCTTAGTTTTACTTTGCAGGAAGCCTCTAATAGCTCGTTGGTTATCATTACAAAACCTTTTTTTCCTTCTGGCTGAGCAGTCGGAAAAGTTACTATATTTGCGTCTTGTTGCTGGTACATACTAAAAACTCTTTTACTTTGATGCCTTGCAGTTACCGCCGTTCTAGGTCATTAAGCGAGTACATCAACCTACCCTGATGCCTGCTTGTTTACTGGCCTGGCGGACCTCTAATCTAAAATCTGCAATAAACTTGTTGTTATTTTGAACAACTGGGCGCATACTCGGCTAGTTCCGTTGATGGGGTTGCCGCCAAGCCTTTTTCATCCTCACAGGCGTTAATAGTCTTGCTGGCAATCCTATTAGCCCACCATCCACATAGATTAATTAACAAGCAAATCAGCATATCTATATAACGTAAACATTGTTGAAAAATTGATCATTTTTTAGCATTCTGTTTGTGGTTGATAGGGGTATCGCTGGGCCGCTTACGTCCTGCCAGATAGAAAAGCTTTACAGCCATACCCCTATTAGCCGCCACTTCATATGGCCTTAGCCCATTGGCGACAGTCTTTGCTAAAAACCCCAGGAAACTTATTTTCTAAATACTCAATAGCGCCCAGCGTCGTACCGACTGACTCGGCTAACTCTCTGTAGGTGTTCTTGATCTGCTCTATGGTTGGATTTGAGCCAAGCTGAAACACGGCTATCTGAGCCTCTGAGTTCTCTTTAGTGATGGATGCCGCCACCTGGTTAATGCAGCCCCCACCCCCTGACTTTGGTTCATTTCCTTGCTTAACACCGATATACACATCGCTACCGGCGTACACTTCATTGAGGTAAGCAATCTTTAAATCATTGGGCATAGCCGCAACTATGGCGGGCTCAAGGTGTAGTAGTTTCTCGATAGATGGCGGTTGTTCTTCGTAGTATCCAAGCCACCTAAACAGCTTTTGACTGTTAACCCGCATTGCATTTATACAGTCTTCATCGTTAGTGGTCTTAAACTTGATAGATTCATCGGTTAGAATCTGGTCAAGATTTAAGTTAAAGAATGCGGTTACTACTTTATCTGTTAGAATCGCCCGATTTAACTTAGGTAAACTTAACCAGCGGTTGACGTATTTTTGGATTAGGCAAAACCTAGACTGTGATTGTGCGTTCATTTTTTCTCAATCCTTTGTTGTTAGTGTTTTGCAGGCTTAAGCCATCGGCTTTGAGTGCACCATTTGTGATGACTTGAAGTTGGTAAGCTCTAGAGTTAGGCACTGTGTTGCCCCACTTGCTAATAGCAGAGGGAGAAACACCGATAGCCTTAGCTAATTTAACCTTATTTCCAAAATGGTTTATCGCTTGAGTAATGTTCATTGAAGCACCCTTAATGTGAGTTTTGTATAATTTAATAATTTTACTTTACTCAAGTCAACAGGTTTGAGAGTAATTGATGAGTGATTCTTTAGGCGGGCGAATTCTTAAGAAAAGAAAAGAGTTAAAAATTACACAAAAGGAATTAGCCGAATATATTGGTATATCTCATGGCGCTGTATCCCGCTGGGAAAAAAACGAGACTACCCCAAAAGGCAAAAACCTAGACTTGCTTTCGGAAAAGCTAGAGTGCTCTATAGAATGGATTCTTTACGGAAAAAATAAGGTGGGTAGCTCTAATAGTTCTGCTTCTAAAGCTTATAAAAAGATACCCTTATTAGATAGTGAGCAGCTATTAAACCCTGACTCAGAGCTATCCGAATGGTGGCAAACTGGCGCAAATGTAGGGCCGAACTCCTATGCATTTAGGTTACGAAGCAGCTCTATGTTTCCAAGCACTGGCAATGTTGTTCTTCCAGAAAGCTCAATTGCAATAGTAAACCCTGATGAGAAAGCCCGACCTCAAGACTTTGTACTAGTACATATCAAGGATGCACTAGACGCAGTTATAAGGCAGTTAGTAGTTGAAGGACCTGATTACTATCTAATACCTGTGAACTCAACATATAAATCCATTGAGGTTACTGAAGACTGTAAAATATTAGGCGTAGTAAACCGAATTGAAATCGATTTTTAGGTGGTATTTTTCCACCACTCTGGTTTTTTGTGAGGCTCGCATTTACATATATCCTTAATTATTGAAGCTAAATCAAAAGTATTTAAACCATCAATGTGCTCATGCAAGCTTTGATCAATGTTATTTCTTAGGTTGTCTAGAACAAAATCTATGCCATGAATTCGTGCTAATTTTGCTGCTGGGACAAAATCGCTGTCACCTGCAATAAGAACAATTTGATCTACCAATTTTTCATAAGATAGGGTGGCAATATCAAGCCCAAGCTTAATATCTACACCTTTTTGTCTTATTTCAAAATAGAAGTCACCATTAGTAATATCTTCAAACCTTCTTTTCTTGTTAATTAAGTCGTCCGTTGCATAACTAGTTAGTTTCCACCCCTTACTTTTGTCATGCTTGACATTTCCAAGACGTACAGCGTACTTCCTTTGTTTTTTTAGATGGCTAAATAGCTCACGTCTTATGATCGACTGTTTGTCGGTTTTATAATCCTTCACTGGGCGCCGCCCATTGTTGTCTGCTATGGGATAGTGAAGCTTTTGCTCCAATGGCATGGCATCATAATAAAAGACGCGATAAAGATATCTGTATATATTGCCATTGCTCTTAAGGTGTTTTGTAACGACCTTGTCTAAGCAGGCTAATATTTCTTCAGAAGTGAGTGTTTCTATATTAGGAAAGTACGTTCTTTTGTAGTAGAAAAGTCGCTTTAAGAAAAATGATCCATCAACGAGAATAGCAGTTCTTATATCCATTAGTAACAGCTAGTTAATTTTTAAGCTACAAACAAAAAAGCCCAAGGGTCTGGCTTAACCGTTAACAAATTAGGTATAAGCTTAGCCTTGGGCGCTTAGTATCTTTATAGCCAAGACTGTCAGCAAAATCAAGAATTAGTTAATTAATGACTTCTTAATTTAGATTTTATGAACGATATTCCTATGATAAATTCCACTCGGTTCATAAATAAGCAATATAGGAAAAAGTTAAATGAAATGGTGTTCAATATTTATACTATTGTTTTTGTCGGGGTGTACTTACGTAGTTGAGCAAACAAGGCTAAGCACTCCTATGCAAGTAAAAGAGTTTAACTCAATTGCTTCTAAGTACTATACAAGACCAACTTTTGCAGCTCTAAATAAAAAATCAAATGGAAGTTATAGTCTTATAGTGCAAGTAGACACATACAAGTCGAGCCCCTCTGGATTAAGAAGCTTAATTGGCTTCGGACAGGATCATGCTAACCAATATATTACTTATATTGATAAATATCTTAAGTGGGAAAAGCTAGCAAGATCACGTAAAGATCAATTTGAAAAGAAAATAGGCAGTGCATCTGATAGTACAGGATTAGTTGACTTAACTTTTAGCTTTTACAGTGGTAATCAATACAACCACCTTCTAGAAATTGCTACTTGTAACCTTATGTGCACTGATGAAAGCTCACACCATTATTATGATGTGGCAAACGCAAAGCATCTTAGAAGCTTATTAGTAAGGCTAAGGGATGGAAAGATAAAGAGTACAAATATAAACCAAATCTATAACTAAACACCTTAAGTAAAAGGCCTGTATCAAGCAGGCCTTTTTTTATCTTGAAATTATACTTTACTCACACTTGACATAAAAATGTGAGTAAAGTTAAATAAGCCCCACACCAACGACGCAAACCAACCAAGGAGCTAAGACTATGTTGTGTGGGAATACTGCCGCTTTAAATAACTACGAAATTGAACAACACAGATTAGAAAGCCAGCCAGCATTTTCAGATAGCGCTGAGATTGCCAGAGAGTTAATGAAAGGTGGGACGTACAGCAACAGCGGCCAAACTTGGTCAATGGACGATGTAGTAGACCAAATGCTGGAGTGCGGGAACCTCAGAGATATTTTAAAAAGCTTGGCTTTAAATATCGAAAACCCGTTAAAGCAAACCAAAACAGTTGAAAGATTAAACCGCTTAATTCAAGAGTACGCCATTTGTGTGGCTGAAGAGTTGGAGGTTTAATCAATGGCAATGAAGGTTAAGCCCGAAGAACTCAAGCAGCACGACAATTACATTATTCGAGTTAAAGCCAGCATCCCGGGTTATTCCGGGCTGCAAGGCCGCGTGAAGTTTCTAGCAGATCGACGACTAGGCATTGGCGGCAGTGATGTTGCCGCAATACTTGGGGTGCACCCATACAAAACGGCACTCGAAGTATGGGCAGAGAAAACCGGAAAGGTTGAGCCGAAAGACTTAAGCAATATTGAGGCTGTGCATTTCGGTATCGAGCTAGAAGAAGTCGTGGCAAAAGAGTACATGCGCCGTACATTACGCGAAGTACGACAAGTTAATAAGACCATGATTTGTAAGGCTCAGCCGTGGTTAGTCGGTAATTTAGATAGGCGTGTAGTGGGGCTAAAACGAGTACTTGAGTTAAAAACGGCTGATAAATCTGTTGTGCAATATGGCAAGCAGTGGGGCGACGGCAACGTCTACAGCATAGACGAGCAGGGCAATGTTATGGCCGTCATTCTATGCGATGAAGTACCCGACACATACCTACTGCAGTGCTTGCACTACATGATTGTCACTGGCTGGAAAGTGGCAGATTTAGCGGTTTTGATCGGCGGCAATCAGTACCGGGATTACACCATTAAGTTTAATGAGCAGTTAGCGAGTGTTGTATGCCAGCGTTTAAAAGAATTCTGGTTTAACAATGTGATTGCGGATATAGCGCCAGAACCACAAAACACCACTGATCTAGATATGTTGCACGCCCAAGATAACGGCGAACCCATCGAAGCAACCGAGGAAGTTTTAGAACTGGTTCAGCGCACCAAACAAGTAAAACAACAAATTAAATCACTCAAAGACGAGCTAGAAAGCAATAGCTTTGAAATTAAGCAGTTTATGGGCGAGTACTCAGTATTAACCAGCAACAGAAAAAAGCTTTGTAGTTGGAAAGCTCAGAGAACCAGACGAATTGATACCACTGCATTAAAAGAAAACGAGCCGTTATTAGCCGCAGAATATACGAAAACTGTGGAAAGCAGGGTGTTTAGGGCTTAACTACGCTCTCTACAGCTATAAATCAGAGAGCACGGCAAGCCTTTTGACTGAGGAATTAATTATGAATGAAATAGCAGCAAATACAACAGTTACACCAATTAAAACTAATGCAAAACAAGATATTTTTTCACTAGCACCGCGTAATCTACAAGAAGCGATGCAATACGCTGACTTGATAGCTAAAAGTTCGTTAGTGCCTAAGTCTTTTCAGGGGCGAGCCGGTGACGTACTGGTTGCTGTTCAAATGGGCGCAGAGCTAGGGCTACCACCAACGCAAGCATTACAAAATATTGCGGTAATTAATGGTCGTCCGTCTCTATGGGGGGATGCCGTGTTAGCCGTCTGCAAGGGTTCTCCTCTGTGTGAATACGTGCGTGAGCGCTGGGATGATCAAACCAAAACAGCAACCTGTATTGCCAAACGTCGCGGCGATGATGAGGAAGTTATCAGAACGTTCAGCTTTGAGGATGCTAAAAGAGCCGCACTACTAGGCAAACAAGGGCCTTGGAGCCAATACCCGCAACGTATGGCTGCTATGCGTGCTCGATCATGGGCAGTTAGGGATGCTTTCCCAGATTTACTAAGGGGTATCGCTGTACGTGAAGAGCAGATAGACGCTGTTGAGAAGGATGTAACGCCACCTAAGTCAGTAAAACTGCAAGACAGAGCTAGTCAGTTGTTGGGCAAGCTGCAAGAGCCTAACCAGGCTGAAACTGACCTACAAAACATCTTAACGGCGATAGATTCATGTGTAGAGTTAAGCGAGCTAGACGAAGTGGTAAGTGCAGCAGCAAACTTGCCGGAAGAGCTGAAAGGTCAGGCTAGGCAAGCTTACGGGGCTAAGGCTAGTGAATTAAAAAATAATTAATTTTAAATATAGGGTCAATTTTTATGGGTTTTGGAAGGTTAGGGAGTTTGTGGAAACAGTCCACCCATTAAACTTAAGTACATTATAAAGCCGAATGAAGCAAACAAAACCCCAGTAGTTGCAAAGCAAACAAAGAATGATTTTGAAATATTGAGTAGAGATAAAGATTCGTTGCTAATTTTTCCTAAATATTTTACGGAAATTATGAATATAAACAAGGCTACTATGGTGACTAATAATCCTAATAAAAAAATTAATTCTTGATTCATTAAAATAACAGCTCACATAACAAAGTCCGATTGCAGTATAAAGATTGATCAGATGCAAGTCAAACGTTTGTTCAAATATTGCTTGATGTACCATTAATAAAGGTCTGCAGAGGAATGAGTGACTATCAGGAGTACCGATGACGAAGGCAAGAAGCAGACGAAAAACTACAGAAAATAATCAAGAAATACCAAGCAGGTTACAAAGGTGTTCATGTGTAAAAAGGGGAGGAAGTTTTTATTTATAGAAAAAAATGTTTAGCACCAACGGCCAGATGGTAAAAAGAAGATAACTGCTAAGATAACTATTAAACTTAAAATAGAAATAGCTACTAATACTTCAACTATAAAAAATAAAACAACTTTTCTGGATGGCTTGATATATTTTCTAGAACAAATAAATTGAGTAATAAAGGCTGATATTGCTGACGATATTAAAATAAATCCTGCAATATATGTTGCACTAGTAATTATAAACATGAGCTATAAGGCTTATCTAACTAAAACCAGTATATTTTAATGACTCAAAGGATAATTGTCAAACAATTGTTTGAAATTGGGTCAATGCCAGGTATGAAAAGGGCTGAAGCGGAGTGAATGACTATCAGGAATACCGACGACGAAGGCAAGAAGCAGACGAAAAGCTACAGAAAATAATCGAAAAATACCAAGCAAAACATTCAATAAAATCAAGAATATTATTTTTTCTCGAATTAATTTACCACAAATTAGCGAGAGAACCGGCAGGTTATTAGCTATGGAACTAGAAAATACTATTTCAGTTGAACGAATAAATAGAAATAAACAGTTGTGGTTAGATAGGGTAGGTAGTCGGTTAGTCATGATCGTCACCCAGGACAACCAATTCGTAAGCCCTCATGATACGGGGTTTACAAGGAATATCGATTACGGCGGCAACTTCACATTAGACACAGCCTTGAGAATTTGCGAGTTAAAAAATAAAGAAAATTTATTCTGTTTTTTCGTAGGAAAAGAATTAGAGGAATTTATTAAAGCGGACAACCCTTTCGAATATTGGAGTAAAAATTAATGATTAAATGCCCATATTGCAGCAGAGAAGCAAGGCTAGTAACCGGCAATGTAATCTACCCGCACAAGCCAGAACTAAGCAGTAAGTATTTCTGGCAGTGTGCGCCATGTGACGCCTATGTTGGCTGTCATGCGCGCAACTTGAAGTATGGTAATGACGGCACCGTGCCACTCGGAAGGCTTGCAAATAGGGAGCTGAGGAAGGCTAAGAGCTTGGCGCATGTGTACTTTGACAAGATTTGGCAGAAGGGCCACGCCTCGCGAGAAATGGCTTACCACTGGTTAGCGGCCAAGATGCAGATAAGCCGCGAAGAGTGCCATATAGGGCTGTTTGATGTTGAGCAGTGTTTTAGAGCAATAGAGCTGAGCAGGGAGTTTTTAGAGGGGGGTAGGGTGTGAAAGCATGGGAATGTTATTGTGATTCTTTAGAGTCGTCTTACGTTGTGTTCGCCAACACCGAAGCAGAAGCGAGAGAAATAGCTATAGCCAAGCAAGATAATGACGAATACTACATCGATGTAAAAAGAGTTATCAGGTTTGACAAATTTTACCCCCAGGTACCCCCAAAAGTATTGATAGAAGAAGAACATTGGTGGTGGAGATGTAGTAACTGCTCTCAAATGCTGGGCAATGATATAGATGACGATGATTTAGATATGAATGACGTTGTCTATGGTGATGATGAGCTGGTTTTTTGTAATTCAGGCTGTCAGGCAGAGTATGACAAAAAACTAGAAAGGATGGGCATCAAATGAAGTTTGAAACATCAATCAAAGCCATAGAGCGCGAGATAAGTAGGCTTGAAAAGAAGAACCAGGCAATACAGAGTAATATTGATGAATACTTCGACTATAGCAGTTTGGAAAAAAATCTAATGAATAAGTCATTTAGACAAGGAGAATTAGAGTCAGCCATAAGGTGGCATGAAACCAAATTAAAAAAACTATCACCCAAACTACTACAGGAGCACAAAGCAGAGCTGGTAGAGGTTAAAAAGGAAATGGCCAGAATCCGCAAGGTTTGGCATCTAGATATAACTAAGGAGTCAGACAAGCAATTTAAAATTAAAGATCAAATAAAAGAGTTACAGAGCGAACTATTTCATTTGCAGATAATTTCTAGCCGATAACACCACCAAAATAACAATATTTTTAAACGCTCTGGACAGAGCAACGGGCTTGTTTTGTCTGGAGTTTGAGCAGAGAGGTTAAATTATGAACGAAGTAACAAAGGTTAAAGCAAGCATTAAGGGCATTATTGATGCAATATTTCATAGTATTGATAAGGAAAACACCCTAATTTACGAAAGTGCTAAAGATAGTAAATTTTTAAAGCAAGCAGTATTGGCGGCAAAGGAAGGAAGCGTAGAAGACTTTTATAACAGTCTTATTTTTCCTATAGAAAGGTTTACGGAAGGGCTGCTTAATTATGAAGTATCCCCAGATGACAGAACACACTTTTTGTTTATGAATTCCCGGTTTATTGAAAGCCATTTTCAGCAGGTTATTAGAATGAAAGAGGGCTCAGCTTGCTGTACTGACAAGTCAATCAGCATTATGTTAGCGCTATCTAGGTGGCTGCTAAAGGATGTGAGGATAGAGTTTGATTACAACGCAGAGTATACCTATCACCTACCCAAGACAGTATTCACCACTCATGAAGATATAGAAGAATTCTTTATGGCTTTATACCGCCTGCACTACGGGAATAGCAAGGATTTTATAGAGCTGATGAATACGAGGTATACAAAATAGTTAAATATGGCCTGCGTTTAGCGGGTCATACATTGGTAAAAAATAATATGGTCGACCTGGTTGTAATTTTCAGTAAAACTACATCATATTCTTTTAGTAAATTTATTAAGTAAATATTTACTTTAAATGACAATTGCATTGAGGCAGCTAATGAGAAAACCAAGATTATTTATTGCATCTTCAGTAGAAAGCTTGGATGTAGCAGAAGCTGTCAATGTGAACCTTGACCATGACCTTGAAGTAACTATTTGGAAAAATGGAACATTTAGGCTTTCATCTTCGACTATTGACGACTTAGTGAAAAAATCATCAACGGTTGATTTTGCCCTTTTTATATTTACTCCTGACGATATTGCAACCATTAGAGATGCTCAGGAGCATGTTGTAAGAGACAATGTTTTGTTTGAGCTTGGGTTATTTATTGGTGCTATAGGCAAAGAAAGGTCTTTTATATTGAAGCCTCGCAATGTTGAAATGCACTTACCTACCGACTTGTTAGGCATTACAGCAGCGGACTATGAGGCAAACCGGTCTGATGGTGACCTGACTTCAGCAACGAATAGAGCATGCTCATTAGTTAAATCAGAGGTATCTAGAATTGGCTTAATTAATCATGCAGCTCTATCTGAAACCAAAAGCTTAAACGCTAATCCTGCTAACTATCAGCTAACAGAATTGGATTTAGGTTTTTTGGCATCTTGCTTGAGGACTCGAACAGAATGGCCAGAAAGACTTTCTTATCATCAAATAGAAAATGACCTTAAGCATATGAATAGTCAATTGTTACCAATTTCAGCTATCAAGCTTGAAAGAATGGGTTTGATAGATAAGTGTGTATGTACAGATAACCAAAGTGGAGATGACTATTTTGGTTATGAAATTACCGAGTTAGGTGTTGATATAGTATTAAAGAACCAAGATCAATTACCTAAAAAAATTGAAGCTAAAACCAATAGTTATGATGAAGCATCTTTTTTATAAAAATATTGGCTGAGAAACTAAATGAAATAGTTATGGTAAAGATAACACTCCCTGCTCCTAAAAAAGATGCATTTCACTGCCCTACTTGTCATGTATATGCTAAACAACACTGGTTTGATATGACTGGTACTGGAAAACAATACAGAATGGAAAGCCACACATTCGAAAAATTCGAGATTACACGCTGCGAGAGGTGTAAAAGTCCTGCGATTTGGAAAAAATCACAAATGATATATCCAAATACTGGTGTAGCTGAGCCTGCTAATTCTGACTTACCTGATGACATTAAAGATGATTACGAAGAAGCTAGAGTAATAGCTGCGCAATCCCCTCGTGGAGCTGCAGCATTATTGAGACTGTCAATACAGAAACTTTGCGCTCATCTTGGCCAACCAGGAAAAAATATTAATGATGATATTAAAGCTCTAGTTGCTAAAGGCCTTCCCTCGCAGGTACAGCAGGCTTTAGATACAGTAAGGGTCATTGGTAATAATGCAGTCCATCCTGGCTCAATTGACTTAACAGATGATGTAGATACAGTTAACTCTCTCTTTAAGCTTGTTAATTTTATTGCAGAAAAAATGATCACTGACCCTAAAGAGATTGAAGCAATTTATAACAGTCTTCCTCAAAAAAACTTGGATTCAATTTCAAAGCGAGATGAAAAGAAATAGTTCCTTAAAGAATTATCTAATCTGTTCCAATTTGGAAAGCATCACCCACAGACTCAGGCAAGCCTGGCCGCTCTATTGTCTGAGCCTGCAGTGACTCATGAAGTAATGGCTGTAAAAGTGATTCAAAGCCCTGCGTATCTTGGATTGATGGGTTTAACCAGTTGTGCGCTATCTCTGGCTGATCGAGCGGAAGCATTAAAGGTAATGAGTTTTTGTGAATGGCTTTTAGTTTGGGATGACCAGGCAAAGTAATGATTGAAGCTGAAAAGCAGTGCTCACCTGTCTTAGAGTGTGTCCAAGTGCGATAGATACCACCGAATGCAATCATACCGCTGTCAGGTTTGAGCAGGTGATAGTAGCGCTTGCCTTTAGGTCCATCACCCTCTACAAAATGGCTTGCAGGGATGATGCAGCGGGTTTGCTTGAACGCTTTCTTAGTAACAGGGCTAGAAGTTAAGCGGCTAGATTTTGAATTAAACGTTGCGTATTTGGAGTTAGCTTTAAAGCCGGTTTCAGTCTCTTCTAACAATAGCCACCATATAGCGTCTCTGACTTGATAGCAGTCTTGTTGTGTAATGATTGATATGGTGTTGGTGGGCGCGAAAGCGTCTTTAAACCGTAGGTTAGGGGCGTCAAAATCGTTTAACCCTAACCGCTTTGTAAATTTGCACCAATTGAACGCTTCAGCTAGCCCAAATTGCCCGCACATTGCTTTATTCCTATTTGCCCACCTATTGCAGTATAACGGCTGTTAGAGCCTCACAAGGGGTATTTCAGCCCAGTCTGTCATGTAGTTAGGCGAAAGGTGTTGTCTAGCCATTTGCCAGCCTTGATTAGTTCCAGTACTGGCTAGAAACAGAGCTTTAGAGGGGGGGAGGGTGTGAAGTTTGTTATACTAAAAAATAATACGACTAATAATATAGTAACCATGAAATACTCAGTCGCTTTACTGCTTACAACTGCATTTAGCTGTGCTTTTGCTACAGAATGCAAGACGATCAAAGTCTCTGGAGATGTGGACTACCCACCTATTACCTGGCAAAACCCAAAAGATAAAAATGAAATTAAAGGGCTAGCTATTCAACTGGTGTATGATGCTTTCTCAGACTCGGGGATAAAAATAGAGTCGGTTTATGCCGGTGACTGGGGAGAGGTGCAGAATAACGCGAGAATAGGAAAGATTGATATTATTGCTGGGTTGTACATTAATGAAGAAAGAAAGCAGTATTTAGACTATACAGAACAACCATTTTTGATGGACCCTGTAGCTATATTTGTTCCAAGCAAAAAAGCTTATGATTTTAAATTTTCGAAATGGGAAGACTTAAAATCACTCCAAGGCGTCACAACCGTTGGCAATAGCTTTGGACAGAAATTTGATAAATTCTCAAAAAAACACCTAAAAATTAAATATAAGGAATTGATGGAAGAAACATTTGATGAGTTGTTGTCAGGAAACTCTGACTACTTAATTCAGGGCTTATATCCAGGTCTTGCAGGTCTTGCAAGAACTCGGCTATCTATAAGAATCACGCCTAATCCGGTGCCTGTAGTGGAAGAGGGTCTATATATAGCATTTTCTAAACGATCACACTGTAAGCAGCATATTAAACTGTTAAGTAATAAAGTTAGCTCATTTGTAAAGGATAAGATATCAAGCTCTCTTGTAGATAAGTATTTTAAAGTGTGGAAAGAAGACTTTAACTTAGCAGACCTTAAGTAATCCACCCCAATTTAAACGATGATTTTTGTATGCTCTGGACAGAGCAACGGGCTTGTTTTGTCTGGAGTTTGAGCAAAGAGGTTAAACAATGAACTTTATTACACCGTATCAGCGTGAAAAAGAGTACAAAAATCGCGCAGCGGAAAGGCTAAAGGATCATCAATTTACTTTGTTGGTGGATACAGACGAGGTACAGATATACCGCTGTAGTAGACCAAATACCATAGTTTACAGCTTTGATATTGTGTTAGCTCCAAATTGCATTGCTATCAGTGGCGATATAGGGCGGGTGCTGTATAGCGTGGGTAGAGGTTTGGGCTTTCTCGCTAACTATGGCTGCTCAGATTACGGGTTTGAGAAGCTAGATAGTGCATATAGTGAGAAGAGAGAAGTTAGCGCTTATCTGGTTGCTGATACTTTCTACAGATTGATTTATGAGTTTTTAGCGTTTGAGGAAATAGAAAGCGACGAAATACCAAAGGCTTTTAAAAAACCTTCAGAGGTTGAATCAGAAGAGTTAGAAGAGGCTTTAGAAGAATTAAGAAAGGCACTTACAAGCCTTCATGACACGCTTGATGATAGTAATTTACCTAAGTGGTTGAAGGGGTTTGAAGCCAATGATAACACTATAAGGTGTTTTCACGATCTGATTGAAGCATTAGCTGGACATAGCTATGAGCCAGACGAGCAACTACTAGGCCAAATAATTCAGGATACTGGCTACTCTGATTTCGATTATGATTGGTGGGATTACAGCTACACGCAACCTGATTCTAATGTTATGTGGGTTACAGCCTGCGCAGAATATGCGGCTGGTAGGATTTTGGAGCGGCAGAAAGAAGCTGTGTAATGATAAAAACGACATAATGGTTATATAAGTACTTGTATAAATATATCTTTACTTGTATATTATACAGTTACTTGTATAATGGAACTAAGAAATACAGATGAAGCCAATCAAGTTTGTAGGTAAGTCGTTAGACAACCTTAAGTGGTTTCCAGTAGAGGCCAGGCAGCAAGCGGGCTACCAGCTTCACAAGGTTCAAAGCGGTGAAGACCCAGACGACTGGAAGCCAATGAAAACGGTAGGTACAGGGGTAAAAGAGATAAGGATTAAGGAAGGTGAACAATACAGGGTTATCTATATCGCCAAGCTAGAAGATGCTGTTTATGTACTTCATGCCTTTAAGAAGAAAACGCAGAAAACTAGCCAGCATGATATAGAGATAGCAAAACAAGCATTAAAACAAATCCAGCCTTAGCGCTGGATTTACCAAGCATCAACAGAGGTTTACAGAATGACAGAGCAATATGAAAGCGTTTGGGATGCTTTGGAAGAAGACCCAATAAAAGCGCAAAACTACAAATTACGATCTGATTTAATGATGGCTGTGACAGCTCAGATTAAGCAGAAGAAACTAACCCAAGCCGATGCAGCTGAGCTTTTAGCAGTTTCTCAGCCTAGAATCAGCAGCCTATTAAACGGCAAGCTAGACCAGTTTCGTATAGATATGCTGATTGATTTTGCCCATAAGCTTGGGCTGCATGTAAGCGTGGATGTGGCGGCTTGAAATAAGCTAAGGGGCTCAGCACCCCTTACTGTTATGGCCAGTACAAGGCTGGCCAACACTAACAAAAACCCACCGACAGAACAAGTTTTGTACACCTCTTGCTGTGTAACAGTGCTACGTATTGTTTCCCGTGGAACATTTTGTGTTTCACAGGGCAAGTCACTACAGCTGAGCGTGAACAGGTCACGGCGGTGTATTTGGGGAGGTGAGGGAATTAAAAAAGCCCCCGGAGGGGGCTTTATAGTGGGGTCCTATTCATTCGATTTCAGCCCCCATAGTCAGGATTTATTGATTTCCTTCATTAGCTTAACAGCCTTATTTACCATATTGTCATTATCTTGATGCTCTAAAGACAATGCATATAAGCCAGAGAAACAGAAGTGCCAATTTTCGTGAGGACATTCCCTGTATTTTTTTTCAAATAGACAGTACGTTTGATTAGCAGGGTATCTTCTGGCAATTAAATCACTTAAAGCAGTAAAATACTCATCATTTCCATAATTGAAGTAATTGATACTTTCTATTTTTTCAAAAAGCACTTCTGCTTGATCTTTCGATAGCTTATCGAACTCCAGATAGGTTTCATAAACAAAAGCTCCTGAGTTTTTAGTTTTTGCAAAACTCTCATTAAGTATGAGATTACAAATCTCGTTGAACTCAGTTGCGTTTAATTTTGATTCATCTTTCATAGTAAGAAATAGGCCAAAATCTGTTACAAGCTCACTAAGCTGTCGGCTGTTATTTTCCTGAACAGCTTTGTGAGTTTTTTGAATTATTTCATGTATTTCCATAGTTTTTATTTTTTTACGGGGCTATTGCATTAGCTGGTAAAGTTGGCCATAAAGGAGGTAGTAGAGATGGTATTAAGCGAATGCAGCGATAGGCAACATAACCAGCCCCAATGGTTGCAGCTGTTTTAGCTGCGGCACACCCTGTGTCACAGGAATCGCCAGTAGGATCATCGTCATCATCTTCACACTCTTCATGATAGCGTTGCTCATATTTGCGCAGCAAAGTGTAATTATGGTTGATTAGTGTTCTATGTCCTCGAACTGTTTGGCTAAGTTTTTCTCCAGGCCCTATCCTTTCTGGTAGGTTTTGGGGATTGTTTTGTAAGTCTGGCCAGCGCTTGTTATATAAGTCATCTTCAAGATTTCTTATTTTTTGTCGAAGCCCTCTGCATACAGGATGATTAGCTGGAAACTTTTTCTTAAGTCCATCAGGATCTATAAATTTAAGCGGATTATTAGAAACATAAACAAATGTATTTAGACCGCCCGCTAAACCAATTGGATCACTCTCAATGTAGCGTCCTAGTGTTGGATCGTAGTCTCTATAATAGTTGTAAAACAGCCCACTCTCAGTGTCGGCTAGCTGCCCTGGAAAACGTAAGGAAACAACTGTCTTCTGGCTGTTTCCATCGACATCCTCATTAGCTTCACCCACTCCAAAGGCATCAGACTCCCATGACCAAAGCGTCTGTTTCTGCTGATTGGTGGCCAGCCTTGGCGTATTTAAATGATCACTATGAAGGTACGTCACTTGTGGTGCATTTAGGGTTGCGCCATTAGCAACTTGCTCGATCATTGTCAGTGGTAAACTACCTAACCACACATACTGACGGGTTAACTGTTGTTGCCAGATTTTGCTGTATTTGGTTTCTGCAAGGATTTGGCCTGATTCGTTATAGGTGTAAATCCAGTGAGCTGGCTGCTCATTGCCAAAATGAATGGTTTTATGAATCCGCTCACCGATGGCATTGTATTTATAGCTAGCTAATAAGAAGTCGCCTTCTTTAACTTTGCTTAGGCGGTTATTTGCTGCGTATTCAAAGTTTAATGGGCCATTGCCTGTGGTATTGCCAGCTTCATCAATGCGCACTGGCCCCATGTAAGAGGTGGCTAAACGGTTACTGTTTTCTGCATAAGTGCTTTCCTGTGGACTCACCATATCTTGCAGCGTTTCTTTTTTGCTTAATCGATTGCCTACCGCATCATAGGTATATTCAGTGGTTTTTAAGCCATCAATTTCCTGGAAAAGTCGGTCAAGTACATCGTACTTAAACTCCCTTTTATCCGTTTCGCTTTTGGCTATTTCGGTAATATTGCCATTAGGGTCATATTTGTAATTCAGCTGTTGTAAGCCTGCGATAGCTTGCTGAGTGAGCTGACCATCTAAATTAAATTGGCGGTTTAAAGTCAGGCCATTACCCCAAGTCAGTGAGGTCATGGGACCAAACGCTTGATAGCTAATGTCTTTGGCTAACTCGATGGTTTGGGCTGCATCACCCGTTCCCCATTCAGCACTAACACTGGTGATTTGCCCTTCGTTATTACGCTGGTAGTTAACTTTTAAATTACTAGGGTAGGTAACTTGGGTGAGTTGGTTACTTATGTTGTATTGATAGCCAATACTTTGCTGAATGCTTTGGCTACCCGTTTCGATGGTACGGCCTAAATTCACAATATTGCCGCGATCATCATATTGATAGGCAATCACACCTTTTGTATCCTTAACCCCTGTGAGCTTGCCAATACCTGGATGATCATCGCTGGTATCGTCGTATAAATACTCAATGGTTAATTCTGGGGCGCTGGGATATGATTTTTTTGTTAGGCGATTAATCGCATCGTAGGTGTACTCAGTGACTTTGCCGTTAGCATCCGTACGCTTGGTGATGTTATCTGCCAAGTCATGCTCATAAGTCGTAGTCCCTGAATCTGGGCTGACCTGCTTGATTAAGCGGCCAAACTCATCATATTCGTATTGGGTGGTAGTGCCTTTAGGATCAACGACCTTGGTGACCTGATCACTCTGGTTGTACTCCAGGCGAGTGACACCTTCTAACGCGTCTGTCGTTTGGGTTAACCGATTTAACGCATCAAAGCCATGAGTGGTTTTATTTTCATTAGGATCAGTAAAGCCCGTTAGATTGCCATTAAAGTCATACTCATTTTCAGCGGTTTGCTCATTGGCTCCCACACTACGCAACAAACGGCTTAACTCATCGTATACCCAGCTTTGTTGGCTTACGATCTCGCCAGTAGCAGATTTAATGGTTTGCTTAGTTTGATTACCTGCATTGTCGTATTCATATTCGATACGCTCGCCTAAGCTGTTTTCTATCGCCATTAAATAGCGAGCAGGGCTGTATTCGTATTTAACGACACTGCTATTTGGCAGGCTAATTTGAGTGACTTGCCCTACGTTGTCATAGGTGAAACTAGTTGTAATATCACCTGATTTACTCTTAACTGTGATGGTTTCGGCGTCCCCATCATCGTTATAAGTAATTTTGGTAACGGTGCCATTGGCATCAATCAGGGTTTGAGGGCTACCACGGTAGTTGTGGTCTTTTAGTTCTGTGATATGGCCAAGGGCATTAATGGTTTTAACAAGCTGACGTTTATCGTCGTATTCATAACGCGTGATGTCCTGAACATCAGTACGAGGACCATCAACCTGCGTGAGGTTGCCTTGGCTATCATGTTGATATAACCATTCCCGTTCGAGTGGTGTATTTGCCTGAGCAGAAAAGGCTAATCCTGCTGCCAATAACCCAGAAAATATTCGATTAAATTTCATAAATCTACTGCCGTGTTTTAGGTTAAACTTCATCCAAATAAACATTAATTAAGTTTGTTGTTGGCACTGCAAGGGAGAATATGCAGTGCCAGTTACCGAGGTTATTTTGCAGATGGTTGGCTCACCTGCTTTTTACTAGCTAGTTTTCCTTGCTCATCGTACTGATACAGCGTTTCCAGTTTTCCATCTGAAGACTTCAACGGTAAGCGTTTCTCAACATCCCACTCAGTCGTCACCGTGCGCGCTTGAGAAGTTCCCACGGCTTCTGTCTTCTCGATTTGCAAGCCCTGGTCGTTGTACTTGTACTCAGTGGTGTTGCCTTTCCAATCGGTTTTAGTCTTGAGCAAGCCGGTAGGGTAGTAAGTGTACTCCTTATTCGCTGCAGCACAGTTAGCGGACTGGTGACCTTCCACCTTCACCACTTTATTCACCCCATTAAAAGACTGAAAATGGTAAGTGGTTTTCTTGCCAAGCGGATTAGTAACAGTTGTAGAGTTATTGTCGTGGAATTCCAGCGATACTTTTTCCTTGCCGCCAGCATGTTCACTGGAAATAGCACGGCCTTGATCATCATAGGTCCAGGTAGCAAAGCGAACACCGTTTTCGTCGGTGATGCCTGTTAGTGCAAGAGGAAACTGACTATTATCGTAATGATACTGGCGGGTTTTGCCACTTGCTAACGTTACCTTTGATAGCCTGGACAAATAATCATACTCATACTTAACAGGTTTATCCTGATTTAGCTGTACAGAAACTAATCGTTGAAAACCATCAAAAGTCAGAGTAACTTGGTTATTTTTGTCATCTTTAATAATTTGTTGATTATCCGTCCACTCACTGATTACTACTTCACCACTCGCTTTTTCCAAGCGAATTAATCGACCTTGGTCATCATAGTATTCTTTTTGTTGTCCTGAAGTGACTAACCAAACAGCACTGTGCTTAGTTGTTGTAGAAACAGTTAAACCTGATCCGACTTCTGTTTGCCATTGATCACCCTTCAGTTCAATAGGTAACTGTTTTCCATCTGGACGAGCTAAATATTTAACTGATTCAGATTTAATGGAGTTAATTATTTTATAATTAAAACTATGGCTCCACTCTTCTAGTAAGCTGTTATAAAAGCGTTGGAATCCAATTTTACTTACAATATCAGTTTCAACTTGATATTTATTACCATTAGAAATACGAACTGGATTACCGGTTGAAGGATCTGAGCAAGAGCTACTGCCTGTATTTTGGGTGCCTTGGCATAATTTTGAATCTTCCGGGCATTCAGGCACTTTGCTTTTTTCAAGTGTATAAAACTTTGCTGTCGTTAAGTGCTCTTGTAATGAGCCAATTCTATTTTTATAGGTAAACCCTATATGACAGGTTTGTGCACCATAATACCGGCTATGTGGTTGCACTATACCATTATAAATTTTTTCAACCCTTGCATAGTCTCTAGGAAACTTTTTTATATGGTAATTTAATATACAGGGGGTAGCAATTTTGCAGGCAGCTTCTTTAGTGGAAGCAAGTCTGAGGGTACTTTTACATACTTGTGTAGTCCAAGCAGACTGATAATGAACTATGTATCTATTGTTATCTGCATTGGCCAGGCTTGCTAATGTGATGATTAAACTGGGGGCTAGTTTTTTCATTTAATACTTAGTCACTTCATACCAATCAAGTGCCGCCGATTATATGTGAAACAGTAGTTGTACAACAGGTGAAATGTTTCACTGCTGTGTTGGTGATTATTTAGACGGATTTTTCTGGGCAAACTCTTTACCAAACGGGCATTGGGTAAAGGGTTATAATGACGCCTTTCGATCAACACGGGGCTTCAGGGAGGAACAAGCAGGATGGCCAACCCGCTTTTTGTCAAAAGTCAGTTCTACGCAGGCTTATGTATCTCCGCTAGAGCGTGAGTTATTTATAATCATCTACGGTAATTTGTCCTGCCTCCCGACAACGGGCCACGAGCCCAGCCAGTTTGATTTGCTGCTTATCCAAGTCCATCAGCTGTCTTTTATAGCCGTCTGCTGTCGCCACCAGCTCCAATGATTCAAGCAAATCAATCAGCTCAACTAGTGCCTGACGGGCACCACCTGCTTTCCCCATGACATTATCCAGCTGGGCTGGTGTAGGTAAACTCTGTGACATGGTGAAATACTCCTTTCGTTTCAGTCATACGGCATGATACCGCAAAAAATAACAACCACCTAAGTAAACGACGCCTGTCTTTTATCTCTGCCAGATTAACAATAGGTATTTGCTTGTTTTGGTGATTTTTGGGGAGTGTGGGGGAAGGAACAGTGAGTAAATTTAATAACCTTTAGGTTAAAATACGCCAATTAGTTATACGTCAATGCGACATAGTATTTTGTCTCAGAGTGACGTTCATTAATTGTTAACCGCAAAGGAGATACAAGATTGACTATTAGTATCCGAGAAGAACAACCAAGCGATATTCAAAGTATTCATGAGGTTACTGTTGCTGCATTTCTTGAAGCGCCGCATACTGACCATACTGAGCAATTTATTGTTAAAGCTCTTCGTGAGTCATCCGCATTATCGATTTCACTTGTTGCCGAAGAGGCAGGTAATGTCGTTGGGCATGTGGCACTTTCTCCCATCAGTATTTCTGACGGTACAGATGGCTGGTATGGTCTGGGTCCAATATCAGTTCATCCGAACAATCAGAATAAAGGTATTGGTTCAAAACTTATGAATGCAGCTATTCAAGAGCTAAAGAATATAAAAGCAAAAGGTTGCGTATTGCTCGGAGACCCTAATTATTATCATCGTTTTGGCTTTAGACCTAGAGAAGGATTGGTACTTCCAGATGTACCAGAGGAATATTTTCAAGCGCTAGTATTTCAAGACGATTTGCCTCAAGGAATAGTCACTTATCATAAATCCTTTTCTGCAAAGAGTTAATCTGGTAAGAGCTGGTATCTAGCCAGCCCTCCACAAACCATAAATACCAAAATGATGGACATATCTACAGAAATTCAAAATTACATGCTCTCTGGCGTTCAAAACACCAGCAGGATATGAGCAGCTATGCGCCTAAATTCCTAATGACAAGTGTCCACTAAATGGGGGGAAAGATCAGGCCGCTTAAAATCCTGATGAGTAGAGCAGGGTAGCAGTTATTCAACAGAAAATTGCTGTAACTCAATACCAGAAATAGGCTTAAAGTGCTTTAGGTTGGTTGTGCATAGTGTTTCACCATAGCGAACAGCTGTTGCGGCAATTAAAGCATCGCCCATTTCTACACTATGGCTAAGCGCAAACTGTTTTGTATAGCTGCGTGCATTGATAGAAATTTGTGGGTCAATTTCATAGATTTTGAATTGCTGATTTTCTAGCATTTTTTCAAAGTGCTTTAGTTCCTGTTTATTGCGGCAAAATGGCACAAATTCCATGTAGGTAACAGCTGAAATAGCCCGTTCTGGTGTATTTAAGATGATACTTTTAGCTGCTTCATACCCACGAGCCGCATAAATCAGAATACTGGTATCAAATATCATCTAAACGCGCCCTTCTTCCTTTTCGTAGTTGGCGTATTTCATCCTCAACTTGTTCAACTGAAGTGGTGTTGTCACCGTGCATACCAAAAAAAGCATCAGCCTCTTTATCTGCTTCTATAGGCTTAATGCTTGATGATTTGGGATGAACCACCCCTAAAACCTCACCATGATAAGTAATCTCTACTAGCTCACCGCGCTTTAGCGCATCTATGAGCGCTTTGTGCTGGCTTTGTAGCTGTGATGCAGTGATTTGCATGTCACTCTCCTTTAAAATATATATTTTAAATTATATATTTTAATTAAGTGCCCGTCAAGCCTCCCACCTCAAAAAGGTGACTGCTCCCCGCCAGCACTGGGCACAGGTTTACGGCACTTTCACTAAGCTCAATCAAATCAGGTGGGGTTTGTAGCAATAGCAAAGTTAGAGGGTTTAGAGAATGATTAATCACGAACATTACACATATAGGGTTACTTGGTCTGAGGAAGATCAGGAGTATGTAGGCTTGTGCACTGAGTTTCCTAGCCATGAGAACGGCTGAATCTGGTGTTAGTTTGAATAGGTATGTTAGTTCTAAGTTGGTGTAGTTTGTAGTGCAGGTAAGCTTCAATGCCTTTCGTTGTCCCGTGTCCTAGGACATGGGACAAGCAGAAAGTTAAGGTAAACTGAGAAAGCATCTGCTAACAATAGCCTTGCTTAGTAATGATAACGACACTGAACAACAATAATAGCTGTGTCTGTTACCTTGTATACTAGGCGGTGCTCTCTATCGATCCGCCGAGACCAGTAGCCAGACCAGTTATGTTTTAGTGGTTCTGGGTCGCCTAAGCCATCGAACGGCTGGTGCTTTATATCTTTAATGAGAGTATTAATCCGCTTGAGCGTTTTTTTATCTGTTTGCTGCCAATATAGATAATCCTCCCAAGCCAGTTCTGCCCAAGATAGAATCATTCTTCAATCAATCCACGCTCAACCGTTTTACCATCTTCAACTTGAGCAATGGCTTGATTCAAGCGCTCTGCATTACGTTGGCTAGCCATAAGGTAAGCTGTGGCTTCATAAGATTTGAAGTCTTCCAGAGACATCAAGACAGCCGGTTTGCCATTCTGGCGGGTAATCAAGACAGGCGTATGGTCATCGTTAACCTTGTCTAAAGTCCCAGCTAGCTTACTTCTGAAGGCTGAATAACTGATTGTGTCCATAATAACACCTTTCTATGCATTGTACTTGTTATTGTACTTGTACTTAATCTTGTACGCAATGGTATACTTGACCTGTATAGCAACAACTACATAGAGCTGGAAGCGTTAAAATGATGCTGTTTGAAGAAATAAAACAAGGATTTGATGACTTGAAAGAAGAGAGAAAAAGTAAATTAGCATTATACCCTGTTTATATTCATACCGATGAAAATGGCGCGGTTGGCGGGTTTGCGCCTGGAGTATTTGGATTGTTCTTTGCTGGTAAGGATATTGAGGATTGTATCAAGGATGCTAAAAGCGCTTTTACTGGACATTTTGATTTGCTGATTGAAGATGGCCAGGAAATACCAAGCCCTACCGCAGTAGAGCAGCACCTTGATGATGAAGACTGTAAAGACGGCTTTTGGTTTATGGTTGAGGTTGATGTCAGTAAATACCGAGGGCAAAATTCTATACCCGATTGCGTAAGGCCAGAGTTTCAAGTAACGATAGACACTTCAGATACTGCCAGTGTTTGGCGAGAACTCCTTAATGATGACCCAATAATAGCCAAAAACTATATGCTGAGGTCTGCTTTAACTAGTGCTATTACTGAACAAATTAAACGACGTAAGCTAACTAATACTGACGCAGCCAGGTTGCTAAATATTTCCCATACAGCAGTAAGTGTGCTTTTAAATGGCAATATGGGGGATTTTAACTTGGATGAGCTTGTCGATATAGCTCATAAGTTAGGGTACAGGATTTGTTTGGATATAGCATGTTGATCTTGTTACCGTGTAACAAATGCTGGCTTATTCTTCTCTGCCCTCTGGCTTCATGTCTAGCCAGTCTCGATCATCACCAGTTACTAGACTATCTTTGGGGCTGTCTGAAAGCAGCTCTTTGAGTACATCTTCTGCTTTCTTTTTGCCTTTGATTATATCATCGGCTTCATGGATGCTGGCCAGAAGTTCGTCAAATTGTTTTTTGTCCATAAGGGTGTAGTTAAGGCGGGATAATCCGCCTACTTTGAATTCCAGTTGTCTAATTTAATATCAGGCACTTTGCTAAAATGTCGCTGATTATTTGTCACAAGCATCGCATCAACACTTAAGGCATGACCTGCTATCATAGTGTCATTTGAGCCTATTGGTGTACCTTGAGAAAATAAATAGGCTTGTAATGTAGAAAATGACTCAGCCGCTTGAGCATTCCAAGGCAACACTTTATCTATTCGCTCAATTAAGCCATGAATTAAATTTAAGTGTTTTTCTCGCGCTTGAGAACGCTCAGCCCCCAGCAAAAGCTCTGCATAAGTAATAGCAGAAATGCAAATGCTAGCCCCGAATTCAGACTGCTTTTGCAGGGTTTCCAGTACTGAGATAGGGCGCTTTCTAATAATGTAACTACACATATCTGTATCAAGCATGTACAGCATTAGAACTCAACCCTATTTGTTTCCATTATATCGGCGCGCTCAGCCATAAAGTCATCATCAGCGGCTGGTAATTCAGCAAAGGAAAGCCACGACTTTCGTTTAGGTGTTAATATGATTGAATCACCTTCTTTGCGGATAAAGACTTCGTCAATACCGCTAAACTCAAACATCTTTGGCAGCCTAACGGCTTGATTCCGCCCATTGGTGAATAGCTTGGCAGTTCTATCAGGCATAGTAAGTACCTCCCTTTTTTGCTTCAATATTGGTATATGCCTAGCATATGTCATGATTTGGCATAGGTCAAGCATATGTCATTGAGTCTGCGTTAGTCATGGAGCAAGGGTAAATGTCATCAAAATTTGAAGAGCTAGCCGATATTAAAGAGTATGACGAGATTAAAAAGGCCATTAAAAATGGCGAAACAGAGCTAGTGCCTGATGCTGTTGTAACTCGTCTGCTGGATGGTGAAAACCCTGTAAAGGTCTGGCGTGAACATCGAGGGCTTAAGCAAAAACAACTAGCTGAAAAGTTAGAGATTATGGCAGCTTATTTGTCACAGATTGAAAAAGGTGAAAAGTCTGGCTCTGTAGATGTGCTTAAGCGTATTGCTGAAGTGCTTAATGTTGATTTAGATGATTTGATGTAAGTCAGCGTCCAAGCTAAACGGCTGTTACCGTCTAGCCTGTGAAGAACCTATAAAGGCACTACGTTTTCAGCTTGTGGGCCTTTAGGGCCTTGGCCTTGAGTAAATTCAACTTGCTGGCCTTCGGTAAGCACTTTGAAGCCAGAAGTTTGGATAGCACTGTAATGAACAAAAACGTCTGGGCCGCTTTGCTGTTCAATGAAACCAAAACCTTTAGATTCGTTGAACCACTTTACTGTGCCAGTTTTTTGATTAGACATATTTTCTTGATCTACAAATAATAAATTGATAGTGACTAAGGGGCTCAGCACCCCTAGCGTCCTACGCCAGTTATGGCCTAGCGTAAGAGTGCGGGATGGCATTGTCTGGGCAAGTTTCATACAGGACGAAACAGGTTGTTAGTGTTGGCCAGCCTTGTACTGGCCAACACTAACAAAAACCAACAGGCAGTACAAGTTTTGTACGCCTCTTGCTGTGTAGCAGTGCTACATATTGTTTCCCGTGGAACATTTTGTGTTTTGCAGGGCAAGCCGCTAAATCATGAGCGTGTTGGGGAGATGGGGGAATTAAAAAAGCCCCGGAGGGGGCTTTATAGTGGGGTCCTCAGCCCCCATAGTCAGGATTTATTGTAGCTTAACAGCCTTATTTATCATATTGTCATTATCTTTATGCATTAGCAGGTTAAGTGTGTCTTGAAAGCAGGCATTTTTGAAACTGAGAAAAGTTTGCGACAGAACCCTCTTAGTAGAGGGGCTTATCATTAATAATAGTCAATTAGACGTTTTTTTAATCAGTAAATAGACGGTTTACTAATAGTCAACTGGACGGTAAAATAATAGTCAATTAGACGATAATTTGACTTGTACAACCATGCCTCAAAACCTATACCCTCGTTATATTGAGCCTTTGATTCGTCAAGCCTTAGCTGATACTCCTGTCATTTGTTTGCTAGGGCCGCGCCAAGTAGGCAAAACTACGCTAGCACTATCAATAGAGCCTAATCGAACTTATATTAATTTTGATGACTCTACTTTATTGAATAACGCTAAAACAGATCCTTCTGGTTTTGTGCAAAACTTGCCTGAAAGAGTCACTCTAGATGAAGTGCAGCGGGCACCAGAATTATTGCCAGCGATTAAGGCTGCTGTTGACAAGGATCGTAAACCAGGGCGCTTTCTACTCACTGGCTCCGCTAATCTACTTTTATTGCCTGGAGTGCAGGAGTCATTGGCTGGTCGAGTTGAGGTATTACAGCTCCATCCTCTCTCTGAGCAGGAAAAGCATCAGAGCCGTAATACGTTTTTGCAGCGCCTGCTTGATGGCAATATCACGCCTCAAATTTTTGGAGAACAACAACAAATATCAGGGGTTGCTGAAGCTGTATGTAAAGGCGGGTATCCAGAACCAAATACTCGCAATGAGAAAAGAGCAAGACAATGGCATCGACAATACCTAAATGCAATTATCCAGCGTGATGTTAAAGATATTGCTGCAATTCGAGATAAAGACGACATGATGCGTCTAATTGAAATACTGGCTTTACGTACGGCTAATTTACTTAATATTAGTGGTTTAGCAACTGAGTTAGGCATTCGCCGTGAAACGGTCGATAAGTACGTTTCTATCCTTGAGCGTTTATTTTTAATTCGTCGTTTACCTGCTTGGCATAAAAATCAGGCTAAACGGCTTGTTAAAACGCCTAAAGTTCACCTTATCGACTCAGGTCTAGCTGCTACGTTGAGCGAGCTGAAAGTTGATGAATGGTATGATTACAGCACAAGCTTCGGTGCCCTGCTGGAAAGCTTTGTAGTACAACAGTTGATATGCCAGGCTGGTTGGATTGATAGTGAGCTTCGTTTTTCGCATTACCGAGACAAAGACCAAGTTGAAGTAGACCTTGTGATAGAACAAGGACGAAATATTTGGGGAGTAGAAGTTAAAAAAGCTGCGAGCGTACAACCCAAAGATGGAGCAGGTCTATCAAGGCTTGAAGGCCTTGCAGGTAACGCTTGGCGAGGTGGAATATTACTTTACACTGGAAACAACTACATATCACTGTCAGGAGTTGAAAACGGCATTGCCGTACCAATGAATGCACTGTGGAAGTAGCAAAGAGAAAGGGGGCCTTTATACTGCCAGCTGTGTAGCAAAACCCTAAGTGACTGATTTACTTGAGGTAAACCCACTAACTTTTATACAAAAGTTAGTGGGGTTTGAAGTTTAATGGAGCCACTGGAAGACCCCATTAAAGGTAGGTAGCCCTAAGATCTATTGGGTTGTTTTATTTGTAATCCAAAGGTGAGGAGTTATTGTGCCAGCATCTTTATGATAGCCATCCTGCTTTTCAATAAAACATTCATTTATGCCTTGCACATTAAGCATATCGGCCATCTCATCCATATCTATAAATACTCCTGCTTTATGATTTTGGATAGAAGTATGGATTTTTTTATTAAATATAGATGATAAATTTATCCTTTTATATTTATCTAGATAAGCATTTGACATTTCATGCGTTGCCCTAGTATTACCATAGTTATCAGTTAATCCAGTACAAAGTATATGTATGCGGGGATCAGGTTCAGTACCGTCGTTATAGAGACTATTATCACCAACAAAAGAATAATCTAATGTAGGCAGAGACTGTAAATTTTTGACTTGTAGAGTAAGGTCATTGTTGTCATTACAGAAAAGTGGTGGTTGAATTTTAATATCTGGATTGAACTTAGCTTGATTACAGATTTTTTCTTCAGCTTCTTTTCTCTCCATCATTTCTTTAATTTCACGCTTCCAATCTTGGTCTAAAATCTGCATTTTGATTTTTACCCATGTACATATTTTTTCATAACGGCGGTTGTAAGAGTGAATATATTTGTACTCATATGCATAACACTCCTGACGTAACTCTGTTTCGCTTAACTGCGATAACTCATCAAGAGTGTTTACACTTGGTGTATAAAATGATACTAGCTCCGGCGTATATAGTTTGGGCTTATAACGAGGTACCTTTATTACACCCTCTTCTGAAGGTTTAACTTCTGTAGGTTTAACTTCTGAAGGTTTAACTTCTGTAGGTTTAACTTCTGAAGGTTTAACTTTGATTTGAAGGTAGCGATCTTTTTCAAGCTTTGAGGTAAATTCAACTAAGCAGGCTCCTCCTTCAGAGATGCTACTTGCAATTTCATTTAATTTATAAGACAAACCATGTTGTAATGCATATCCTTGTTCTACTTCTTGAGTGCCATCAGGTTTGCAGAAAGTATTGACATGATGAGCATATGGGCTATCTGGAATTTTAATTTCTTGATCACCTATAAACTCAACCGTTAAAACCGGAATGGTTCTTCTTTTCTGTTTCCAATAAGGACGATAATTAAGTCGTTCAGTTAAGCCATGACTTAATAAAAAACCTCTCATTGCAAAATGTTTCAAACAGCTCCATGATGCTGTTCCTACTTTTTCATCGCAGCTACTAGGATACTCGATTACATTTGTTGAAGTTGTTTCTACGGCAAAACTACTGAATGATACAAGGCTACTGAATAATCCTGCATAGGCTGGTAGATATAACTTACGAAAGTTTGCTGACATGTACTACCCTTTGTATTTTTATTTAATTTAAAGATATAGTTTTATTAGTAATAACTATATCCCGAATATTTTTTGAATTTCAAAGTTAAGGTTTCTGCTATTTGAGGTATCTTCTTAAAACATACTGTTTTCAGTTATTCATACGCCCAGGCAAGTTGATTTGGTTATGTGCTGTTTTCTTTTTTCACAATTGCTCATGCTCAGGGAAAATACTAAAGAAGATAAATCAACTAACATTAAAAATTTTTATATTGACATCGTTTGCATTAAAAATAGATAGAGTATACTCCTGAAATAAGTGTAAGTTTCATTTGCTCTGGTGTTTCATCAATGACTCAGTGTTTGTAAGCAATAACTATTGATCGTATTGTACGCTACTTTCCTTGAGGATTTGTTATAGATAAGTCTTTTTACAAAAAATTTACTTTCTTTACATTTGGCGGGATTATGGTTTATCTAATTTATCTGTAGTGTATAAAATTTAACCGCTTAGCTCTAAGGTTGACTGAGTGCTTCATGTCATCTACAGCCTATTCAAAACCCGCCGATAACGCCACTTATCGGTAGTTATCAGGAAACATATGACAGATTGTCTGTAGCTTGATCAGGCTAGATAGCGGTGAACCCTCACAGTGTCTAGTCCAGAATGAATATGAAGCTAGCCTACAGAAAAATAACGTAAAACTTTAATTTTCTAACACGCAAGTAAGCATGTACTAAAATTAAGAGACCGTTAACTACTAAAGGTAATGGAAATAGAGAAATAAAATAGCACTATTATTTTTAATAATAATTTATTCGGTTTTATTCAAGCCGACACGCTAAGTGAAAGGCGTAGTATTTGCAGATTTACAGCTGTTTTAAAAAGGTTAATGGCAGTATCAGACATGAAGAGTGGAAATATTTCTTTGAGATTAAAAAAATTCCTTCACCTCGACTACTCGGCCGCAAGCAACCGAGTTTACGCCGACCTGATTGACCTTCGGTCAAACGGAATTTTTACAGTTACACTCGGGAGCAAGCTCCCGAGATATCTTTCTTTATAAAAGGAATTGATATGAACAAGCGAAACCTTACTCAAAAGCACCTAGGGATATCACCTATCAAAATAACTTTATTCTGCTTATGTTTTATGTTGTCAGGCATGAGCTATGCTGGCGAGGTAGCTGATCAGCAAAAAGCAACCCAATCATTCCAAGATTATTCTTTCCCTGTCCCAACGCTTGCTTTTACGTATGTCCTACTCCCGGACCCATTGGCGACCGACCAATCCAGCTGTACTAGCGAGTGTAATGGGGCTAGTCATTGTTCGGACTGTGGGGCGGTGTGTGCTGATACGGGCAGTGGTTGGGGCTATTGTTACAGTGTTCAAGATTGTATAGCACCAACGGGTAGTAGTTGTTAGGCCTACCACAAATGCTCCATTGATGCCTCCGGTCTTTCGGAGGCTTGCCCTCAAAGACTTAACAGCAGTATCCAAGGCTCTCAGCTGCTTTCTTATCCACCTCTTCTGTTGTCTTTCCAGAATCCTCTGATAGCCACCACTTATCGGGTTTTCAAGGGTGAAATTGATATGCTCTTTTAATGAGCTGCTAATATTACTATTGAGGTCTAATTATCTAAGTAAGTAGGCTTGTTATGTTGTATCAATTTAAAGTCGCAGTTTCTATAATTACTGTTTTTCTTCTTGGTTTTTTCTTCTCCGTTGCTTCGGCTATGGAAAAGCCCCTAGCTTGCAAGGGTAAACTAACTGTTGTGGATGGAACAGTTAATACTATCAATACTTCCTCTACTCAACAGAGTGGACAAATCAACATTGTGCTTTCTCCTTTAGGTGGCGGTGCTCCTATCTTTGCTGAAAATGGTATGATTCTGGGTGAAGTTCAAAAGCAGTTACGTATCCAAACGCTATTAAACCATCATATAGAGTTTGCCAGTGGGGGTATAAAGACTGAGAATGATGTTGCAATTTTAAAAATGCCACCCATTGGCTTCGAAGTAGATGGCACGCCTTGTGCTTTTGGTGTATTTGAATCTATTTATAATATATCTGGTACAGGCTTGTTTGATAAAGCGAAAGCGCTAATTACTGCTGAAGGAACTGTCTCTTTTTGTAGTTACAACAACCAAAATAACTTCACACTTAATGGGGTAATTTGTTTAGACGGCTAGTGATGGAGTCATAGTTAACCTATAGGTGGTGCATTGAAGTACTATTTATAAAAACGATTATCATGCACTCTTTCACTGAAAGCCTTTAATTATATGGTCAGTACTCCATATAGTTTTGCTGATTAAATTGTTTTTTTCCTTATTCGATATAATAAACCCGGTGCATTCAAACATACCAAGGCTGGCAGTATTCTAATTACATTAAAGTGTAATATTTATTCCCTTTCTCCCTCCCCTGATGCCCTTATACTTCAGTCCAATCAAAACCCGCCGATAACTTCAGGAATCGGAGGATTTCATACAAAACCTGTAGTATGTTATCAAAAACCGTAATACGTATTCCTTATCTTGATATTGGCTAAATTAGTTTATTCTAAACAAAAATAGCCCATAGCCCCCAAAAACCCACAAAATGCTACCATTGACTTTTTTCAACCAGTGTCGTGGAGTACAACGGATGCAGCAGCCGACGAATAAGCAACTGAAAGCGATGCGAAACCAAGCCAAGTTTTTAGTGGATACCGCTAACGATTTAGCAAACAAACTGGACAGTACTGGGTTTGGGGCCGAAGCGGCGGTTTACCATACCTTGAGTGAAAAGCTGGTGAATAACCAGGGGCGAGTGAATAAACGGCTCTGTCGCAAAGTTTGTCCTCTCGTGAGAGCCTTTTCCACTCCTGCTAATACTCTGTGTTTTGTAGTTACTCTACTGGCTGTGACACAACCAATTCAAATCATGCCCACATTCTAATGTAAAGATTTTGTAAAATAAAAAATATACAAGAAGAGTAGTGTATTATTTTCGCTCTAGTTATTACTTACAAACACTCTACTCGTTATGTAAAAATCAGAACGAGTGAAGAACTGAAAGCAGGGTGTTTCAAGAAGATGAATAATGGAGCTACTAGTGAATAAGCTTTCTATGTTGACGTATAATAATCGGCGTCTCTATTTCTTGATTATTTGCTTCAATTCCCGCCTTATTCGCTGCACTGCCATCAATGGTGATCTTCTCTGGCACGCCATTCGCACGAATGGCCTTCTTGAAAAAACGTTTGGCAGCCTTAGTGTTCCAGTGTTTGATAAATAAAAAGTCAATGGTCCGCCCTTGTTTATCGACGGCCCGATACAGATAGTACTAGTCTTTCTTTACCCAGATATAGGTTTTACCCTTCGATAAAGTAGGCCAAACCATTGACCTCTTATTCACAAAGCGCCGAGATACCAAAGCCGTTAAACATTTTTTCAAAAAAGCCATGCGCCAGCATGGAAGCCCTGACACGATTACGACTGATGGCAGCTCAGCGAATAATGCCGCGATTGAAGAAGTAAATAAAGAGCTGGAGAAGCCTGTTGTTATAAGGCAAGTGAAGTACCTCAATAATAGGGTTGAGCAGGATCATCGGTTTATTAAGCGCATGACTCGACCCATGTTAGGCTTTAAATCATTTAATAGTGCTCGATCGACACTGATGGGTATTGAGCTGATCTATAGGTTTAGGAAAGGTCAGTCTGCTGACCCAGCAACAAAACATAAAACACTATTTGAGCAATTTTGTGCATTAGCAGGTTAAGTGTGTCTTGAAAGCAGGCATTTTTGAAATTGAGAAAAGTTTGCGACAGAACCATTGTGAGTATCAATATAGATAAAAGGTAATGTAATGAGGTTAAAACCATTATTTTTAGCTGTATCGTTAGCAGCTTTGAGTGTCAATAACATTTATGGTAACTCAATCCAAGACGTAGGTTCTATTGATATAATTGAAATAGCTTCTTCTCGGGTTAATTCAGAACTGGCTCTTACTACGAAAGATTTACCTAATATAAATGCCAGAGTAGACAAAATTCTTATTGAGCACTTTACTTCCGCAGGTATTACTGAACCAGAAAATATTGTTGTCACCGTTGGTATAATGAGAGAAGCCAATATTGATGTTCCATCAAATGCAGCACTGTTAAGCGCTGACTGGCTGAGTCGACAGACACGGCCAACAACCTTTGAATGGACTCAAATGCCATTACTTAGCCTCGCTAAAATGCGGGCATTTGGTAGCTCTGCACCCGCAAATCGTTTTTACCTTGCTGGTGCACATCGAACAGGACAGCCGATATTCCCTACTCCATCTGGTGGACCCACCTCAGTACTGTTAGATAAGCAGGGTAAACGGATCGAAGGCCATCCTGAGTGGCCTGATATACAGGTCATTGAACAGGCTGTACAAAGTACAATGGACATTAAGATTGAGGATCACAACCTTATCGACTTTTCAAAGATACATTGGCGGCAACGGTATGAGCTTCCTATAGGTATCTCTCTTTCATCTTATGCTTCTCCACCCACTAGAAAAGAAGAAAACACGGGTAACATCGCAGAAGAACGCCAACAAACACGAGCAGGAAATGGAAAAATTGTTGGAGATACCAGTGATTTTAAAGTGTGGCATATCGCTAATCCTTCCGTCACGTTTAGTTCTGAAGCTACAAATGCATTTCTCAGGGCTTCAAAAAACCAGAAGTTAGATGCCTCTGATTGGGCGTACATGATTACCGCTCAAATTAGAGGGGAAAATACTCAAGCTTTCAGTCAGTATTTTAGCGATCAATTACTTTATTCGGCACAACTTGCTTACCGTTCAATGAGTGTGAATTATGAACAAGGTGAATTAACCCAAGAAGATGTATCAGTTATTGAACGTTTTCTTAATGGCGATAAAGACATTGAAGCCTTCATTCCTCATATGCCTGCTCGCAAGAATATCGCAGCCATAACCTCAAAAAACCATCTACTCATCGCTGACAAAAAAGCAGCAAAATATATTTGGCACTTTGCTAATGGGCCTAAACAAGGTGTGCATGGTGGCTTTACCAGTAAAACCGACGCCTTATCTTGGTATCGTGATTGGGTTGTCAATAAAGGAATAAGACAAAGTGCTGATCATAAAGGAGAAGTTTACCACTATTATGACGTTAATTTTGAAAATGCATTTGTGTTTAGTCTTTCTGACTTTATGTATCCAAGTGAGCCTTTTCCTGGTGCTAATAATGGAGTAATAAAACAAAAGCTTAGAGAAACAGTTAAAAAATTAAAGTTACATGCTATTCGTAATGGCAAAAAATATGGCCGTGAAATGTCAGACCAGTTTTTTAAAGCTGCACGCGCCGACATTGATAGTCAGTTTAAACAGCGTAATGAGCAGTTTGCCGAAAACTTACGGTATTGGTTTGATTTTGCTTCTTCTTTTGCTGGCATTATTGGTGTTGGTACTTCAGGAAAAATAGCAAAAGCACTAGACTTTGCCGTTATTTTGGGTGGTGTCGGTGTGGGCGGCGTTACGATTGCTAATGCCGATAATCCTAGTGAAAAACTTGAAGGCATTGGCGCTATCATTGAAGCAACCGCTGATACCTTAGAATCAACAGGCGTGGGCGATCGGTTATCTCGAAAATCATCAGCTATTGGTAGTTTATTTCAAGGAGCATCAACAAAAGTCCGTCAACGCCTTGCTCAAACTGAAAGTTTGAGCAAGCCAGTTCCTGTTGTTTTACAAAGAAAAGCGTCAGTAAATTTACAAAATGAACTGAATCAAATTTGGAATACTCCACAGCCAGAAACTATCTATCAGGCGAAAAAACTAAATATCATAAAAGACGATAAGCAATTAGAAGTTATTCTTTACCAAGGTAAAGCATATGCTCGCTTTTCTAATGGCTACTGGTTTGGCTTTAAGCTCGATGTAACTTCACTTGACGCTCATACTATTCCATCAGATGGAAATAGTAGTAACCTGTCTTTTGAGTCAATATCTCAGCAAGCTCAAGATAAATTTGGTGACAATGTTAAAGTGGTTACACGAAAGCCCAATTTAGAAATAATCACTGATATTGAAATCTATCTGGACGAAAAAAATAATAAATTAGAAATCTATATACCTGATCAAGATTCACCTCATGCAATTTCATCTCTTGAAGATGCAGAAGCACATATATATGGTTATATACAACGTCGAGAGTCACTCCGACAAAAAATTGATAAAATAAGTACTTTAAGAAGAGAGGTAGAACAAAATCTTGGTAATGATATCACGGTATTAAGTCAACAACCCAGCTCAGTTGATTATGAGGCCAGATTACTTATTTGGCCCTCAGCAGAAGCAAACGGTACATATCAACTCTATATTCCTGGCGAGGGTAAAAATTTTAAAACCTTTACTCAATTAACAGAGGCGAAATCTTTATTAGCCAGTTACCGAAAAAATGAATTTATCTTTAACAGCGCATGGTTTCTAGGTGATGAGGTTAAAGTCATTGATGATGTTTCTAAAAGACAGGACTCACAATATACAGTTTTGTTTGACGCAAATTCATCAGATCAAGTAACTTTATATATACCCAATAGTGAAACACCATTATCATTCGATAGTTTTGAAGAAACGCGGGACTACCTAGTACAAAATAATGTAGTTAACCGAATCAAAGTCAATGATGTTTTTTTATCATCTGAAAATATTAATACCCTTGAAACTCGCTACAAAATAAATATTTCTAGCCTAAAGCTTAATGGACAAGAAATTGCTCTAGCCTACCACAAAACAGCAGCAGTCTCTGATACATTTGTATTATTAGCACATGGCTCTGGTAAAGAGGCCATCATGTTTATAAAACCCGAAGGATTGGCCTTGGACTTTGCTACTCCAGCAAATACTATTTTACAATCAGGTGGGCTAGGTGATGATGCATTTGATTTACTAAACAGATTAAAAGAAAATAAAGTTCGTTATAAACATGAGTCACAAGTCTATGATATTTCACAAATCAAAATGAAAGACTATAGCCTTTCCTCTTCTAACATTGAAAGTCATGAAAGTATTGCTCACTATATCTCAAGACAAAAAAATACTGACGAATCAACATCACAACCAAATAGCTCATTCACTATCATCAATTTAAATGAAAATGCCCTAGGATTGAGGTTATCTGATGTTATTGACGCCCTGAAAGAAACCTATGGACCCAATACTCCTACCAAAATGATTTGTCACTTTTGTCGAGGAGAAGATAACACAGCAGAAATTTTTGATATAAAAAATAATTATATTAGTAATTCTCCATTAAGAATGGAACATCAAGAAAGCCAATCCAGCTACGAAGCTAGAATTGAAGATATTTTGAGTGAAAATAGTTCAATAGAAATCATTCCTAAAAAAGAGGCTGGTAGAATTGCTTTAGAAAGACAACAGAGAATTTTAGAACAAGCAGCTATAACTGTTACTGATGAGGAATCAGCAAACCTTCAACTTTATAGTTATGACTCAAATATGTTTGTTAATAATTTTTTACGCTACGGCAAAGAGTATAGTATTCCGGCTACTTTTAGTAATACATTTACTTTTGGGGAAACAGCTGCAGAGCGTGTAGTAGATCTAGCAAAAATTATTAACAAATTACCCCAAAGTGCATCAGATGTTCTTTATCGAGGAGGGAGCGGAGCCAGAGGAACTTCTGGCGTAGCTTTTAGAGTCGGAGCACTAAATAAAGGAAACATTTTAGTTAATACAGATTTTCTATCATTCACAGAAAACCCTGGCGTAATTCGTGACTTTGCTGGTGGCGAAATAGGTGAAACAGGAAAGCAGTTTGATATGACCTCAATTATTTTTGAGATACGTCATCCTCAAGACGCTAAGGTTTTTGCTCCTTTCTCGTGGCGAAATGACGCAGGTGAGGCTGAATCTGTTTATACACCAGGGAATGCGTTTCAAATTGATAATATACGTAGAACTAGCACTCGCTTTGATGGAAAAGAACAGCCCGTTGTTGTAGTCACTATCAGCGAAACATCGTTACCTCAACCACATGTTGAAAATGATTCTTTAACACCCAAAATTACGCTTGGTCAAGGAGTTTATGACTTTAGAACGGGAGAGCTTGTAGATTGGGGTATATTTACCTCACGCTACCCCATTGAATCAATAAGTGTAGAGTAAAAAACATAGCCACTGGCAGTGCCAGTAGCTAAATACTATAACTCCATGTGTTTATATATTTTATTTACACTTTTCACTTCAATTATGTTTAGAAATAAGAAGCACGTTAATTTCTCAAAAGAAGTCAAGCTATCCATTAAGATTAAATTAAGTATTTTATCTAACAATCAGGTATCTATATGAATTATTACTTATCGCCGTGTGTTTTAGGTCTATCGATATTGGCACAATCTGTGTCAGCCTCATTAACTCATCATAGTGATTTTCGTAAAACTATTAAGCTAGACTTACAACCAAGTGTTTCCTTGGAGTTATCAGGTAATAATGAGCAGCGAGCACTTCAATTTTTAGAACAAAGTAAAAGTAAATATGGTTTAAACGCTATCTTCGAGAGTTTAAGATTAACTAAAGTAAAGACAAGTCTTTTAGCTAAACATTTCTATTTCCAACAGTATTTACACGATATTGAAGTAGATGGTGCTGAGATTATTGTGTCAATTGACACAAACAATAGAAATGTTATACGTGTCTACAATAATACTTATCCGGCATCTGCTAATTTCAGTGTTTCGGAGCATGCTAAACGATCTAAAAGATCGATTGGGTTGGGTATTATTGATGAGCAAACTGCAAGCGAATTATGTTGGGATTACTTGCAATCTGATGGGAAGCTATTGGCACGACCACAGGCAAAGCTTGTTTATATCAATAAAAACTCTGAATTTATTAAAGCTTTCAAGGTTAACATATCAATTGGAACTCCTCATGGTAGTTGGGAGTTCTATGTTAATGCACTATCTGGAGAGATTATTAAGGCATACCGAGTCGACTTGCCTTACTTTAAAAATGCAAATGACGAAGGGGATGATGAAAAATGGACTCGATTTCCTGTTAATAAAAATCACAAATCTCTGGATACAGCATTAGAGGAGTTAGATTCATCAACAGATAATGAGAATGTCCAAAATGATAGGCGTGCTTTGGCTGAAACTACAACAGTGGATGGCATGGGACTTGTTTTTGACCCAAACCCTAAAGTCACTTTGCAAAATGACACTCTAGAAGATACATCACCAGCTGAAAGCTTTGAAGGAGCTTACGTTTCTAAAATCCTGAAAGATATTACATTTAAAAATGGAGTTTATTATTTAACGGGACCCTGGGTAACTATTGAAGACTTTGATAAACCAAACACTCTACCAAGTACAACTGCTGATGGAAATTGGTTTGCAAAACGAGGTAATAATGCCTTTAATGATGCCATGACTTACTATCATATTGACCAAAACCAAAGGTATATTCAATCATTAGGTTTTACTGGCAGTCGAGGCATACAGTATCGCTCTATACCTGTTGATACAGACGGTATTAGAGGTCGAAACCAGTCAAGATATTTACCTGATATTAGAAAACTCTCTTTTGGGCACGGGTGTATTGATGATAATGAAGATAGTGATGTCATTTTACATGAATATGGTCATGCTCTTACTTACGCAATTAACCCTAAATTTAAAGGTGGGGATACAGGAGCTATTGGCGAGGGGTTTTCTGACTACTGGGCAGCCTCCTACCGTTACACTACACCTAATGGTTTAACATTTCACCCTGAAAGAGCTATCAGTTGGGATTGGCATCCTGATTGCCGTAAAGCCGGTCCAGAACGTCGTTTTGATCGTTTAAATTTTCGTTATGATCCTTCTCGCAAATATAGAGCCCATAGGTATGTCAATGGAGTTAATGGTGATGACCTTTGGTCAACGCCTCTTGTGCAGTCTCATCTTGAATTGTTAAAGCTTGGAGTAAATCGTAGCGAAATTGATACAGTTATTTTAGAGGCTCAGTATGGTTTCGCAGAGGGAGTTACTATGCCTGAAATGGCTGCATCAATTGTGAATAGCGCTGAGAATTTATATCCCAATGGCCCACACGCTAGAGTTTTTACAAAATATTTTTCAAGAATGAATATTTTGCAGCCTACAATTGATGTAGTTGAGTCTTCAGTAAGTGATCAAAATGGAAAAAACTATATTCAGCCAGGTAAAAGTATTAATGTGACAATACCTTTGAAAAACACGACTAATCAAGAGATTTCGAATATTACAGCAGAGCTATTAGCTACTGAACCCTCAATAAATATTGAGGAACCTGTTACAAACTATCCTAACTTAAATCCACATTCTACTCAATTTAATCAACAGCCTTATGTTCTGGCTTTATCAAATGAGCATGCATGTGGAGACGATATCCCTCTAAAGCTGAAAGTAAACTATTTTGAAGGTGACCTTAGAAAATCTTATGTTGACTATTTTACTCTACCTGTTGGTGAAAGAGGGGTTGTCTACAAAACTTCAGAAAATGCAGTTGCTTTTCCTCAGGCAACTGGAAGCAAACTTTATGATCCAGTATCAATAACTGATCAAATAACAATTTCAGATGCTAGACCTAATAGCAAAATTTCAGTAGGTATAAACTTAAACTATGACAATATTAAAGATATATCGATTACCTTGACATCTCCTTCTGGGACAACTGTTGTATTAAAAGAAAAAACTCATTCAGAAATAATTGAGATTGAGTCAGGTGCTTATGCAAAAGAGTTTTTTGGTACATACCCTGAAGATTTGACCCCAGCTGAAAGCTTATCGGCCTTTGAGGGAGAAAACCATAATGGCACATGGACTTTAGTTGTTACTGCAGACAGGTCATATACTAATCCAGGCGTATTAAATAGCTGGTCTATTAGTTCGGTGTCAGAGGCAACTTGTGAGGATTTGTGAGTACGGCATGGTTCAGAAATGGTTGTGTCGAAAATTTTTTTCAGATTCAAAAATGCCTACTTTCAAGACACACTTAACCTGCTAATGCATAAAGATAATGACAATATGGTAAATAAGGCTGTTAAGCTAATGAAGGAAATCAATAAATCCTGACTATGGGGGCTGAAATCGAATGAATAGGACCCCACTATAAAGCCCCCTCCGGGGGCTTTTTTAATTCCCTCACCTCCCCAAATACACCGCCGTGACCTGTTCACGCTCAGCTGTAGTGGCTTGCCCTGTGAAACACAAAATGTTCCACGGGAAACAATACGTAGCACTGCTACACAGCAAGAGGTGTACAAAACTTGTACTATCGGCGGGTTTTTGTTAGTGTTGGCCAGCCTTGTACTGGCCATAACAGGATGAGGTTGCTAGGAGGGGCTGAGCCTCCTAGCTTAATCAGTATCTAGTGTAAATTTGGCTGGTATCTCACATCAAAACGCTCAGCTAAATTTGCAAGACGTTTATCTAATGTCCATAACTTTGCACCTGGCGTGATCAATGTTGATGCCAGCAATGCTGTATCTACCAACCCACACCCTAGCCCATACAAATTTTCACGCTTGATGAACTCCATTACTTCGCTCAAGCTTGCCTGATTAGCTGGTTGTAATAGCCCTATATCGCTGAGTGTTTGTGCGCGTGGGGCTGGAGGTGTACCACAAGCAAGCTCAACTAAAACCATCGGGTGAGTCAACGCCAAGTCAATCTGAATAAGATTAACCAAGGCGTTGTTTCGGTTTCTGAAGTGATCTACCCATACAGAAGTATCAACAAGCACACTCATTATTCAGTACCACGGCGTGGTATATCCTGCATTTCAGGTGCTGCACCACCTAAAGCTGCGAGGCGCTTAGCTGCTTGTACTCTTACGAATGTTTTGACTGCTTCTCTGAAAAGCTCTGACTTATCCATATTAGGGTCAGCCATTTCCAGAGCTTTGTCATATAAAGCATCATCAATAGTAACGGTTGTACGCATGGCAATATCCTTGAATCAGTATTGATGTAACTATGAATCAAATTAAGCATCATGGCAAGATGGGTTTAAGCCACAGGTATTGCTATGCGTCTAATTTCCTAATGACAAGTGTCCGTGGGGGGGGATCACCATAAGCGTTTGATCCGTCAGATAAGAAACTGCGCATCAGTAAGCGCAGTTTCTTGTTAGGCGGCTATAAAGTATTTATTGACTACTCTGACTGAGCAAACCCTAAGAGATGCATTAGGCTCGTAAACAAATTGAATATGGCTACGAACAGAGAAACAGTTGCCATAATGTAGTTGGTTTCCCCACCTTGAACAATCTGGTTGGTTTCATACAGGATCAGCCCAGACATTAATAGGACAAACATGGCAGACACAGCAAGAGACAAAGCCGGTATTTCAAAAAATATTGCGCCTATTCCAGCAAGAAAAGCCACCAGTATCCCGATAAACAATGACTTTCCTAAAAAACTAAAGTCACGTTTAGTAGTTAATGCAAATGCCGACAAGCTAAAAAACACAAGGGCCGTGCCACCTAAAGCCTGCATAATCACAGTAGGGGCCATCGACCAGTAGGCTCCAATGATCGGCCCGAGGGTATAACCCATAAATCCTGTCAATGCGAACACACAGTAAAGTCCATGAACACTATTTCGAAATTTAGTCGTTAAAAATAACAAGCCAAAGTAGCCTGCTAAGGTTAATAGCAAACCAGGGTGTGGCAGATTTAAGGCAGCACTAAACATTGCTGTTAGTGCACTAAAAAACAATGTGGCTGATAATAATAGATAGGTATTTTTCAATACACGGTGAGATGATTGATCAACCGCAACTGATTGTGTTTTTGATGCACGTTTTGTAATGTCCATAGTTATTGCTCAACCTCGCAAGATATATAATTAGTTAAGCTATTGCTTAGAAGGCTGACAACACAGTATGCAAGGTAGCTTTTGGTTGTCGTTTCTTAAATAGTACTTGTTTCCGGTTCAAGGACTGGCTAGCCTTGTAAAAGCATTGATCGATGGCTTCACGGATATCCTCCCGCCTTTCAGCAACAACTATTTTCCTGAGGCCAACTGGTTTAAGTATTATTTGGCACTGCTTATCTATGCCACCTTTGGGTCCATTGATATTCGAGAGGGTGATCATTGCTTTTTCAATCTTGTCACTCATCCTGGAGAAAGCAAATGCAAACCGGTGATCAATATAGTTAATGACTTCTCCATTGTCTTTCAAATTTCTAAACGTGATCGTAAAGTTCATGAAGGCTTCTCCTAACTGTTTAATAAAGTGATAAATTATTGATGATTCAGTGTTAACAGTTTCTAGCCAACAGTCCTTTTGTTAACCGCTTACAGTACAATATATGAGTAGTCTAAGATCAATAAAAGTCGTATTTATTTGATATTTACTTCGAAAAAAACGTATTATCGAGTTGGATGTTTTCGTGGGGAGGAGACCGATGACTCAGCAACTTAATTACAACCATTTACGCTACTTCTATACCGTTGCAAGCGAAGGTAGTATCGTAAAAGCATCGGAATTACTTCATATATCTCCACAGACAATAAGTGGTCAGCTCTCTGTATTTGAAGACTATCTGGGCGTTAGGTTATTTGATAGAAAAGGTAGACGCCTTGTGATGAACGATATCGGCAAACTTGTATACAGTTATGCGGAGGATATTTTTGCACTGGGTACAGAGTTGCAGCAAAGCCTGAAGGCACAGGATACTAACTTACAGTTTGTATTTAATGTCGGTGTCATTGATGTTATCCCAAAAATTTTAGCAGTGAATATTCTCGAAAGCAGCTTTCAGCTGGAGGGGCCTACTAAGTTGATCTGTCAAGAGGGAGACTTTAATGCATTATTATCTGACCTAGCCCTCAACAAGTTAGATCTTATTTTATCTGACCAGCCGCTAACACCTGGTATACCTATACGTGCTTATAATCATTTTTTAGGTGAATGTGGCTTAAGTTTTTATGCTAAAAATAAAATTGCTAAAAAACTCCAAAAAAATTTTCCACAGTCATTGCATCAACATCCCTTTCTTATTTGTGGAGATAAATCTAACCAAAAAATAAATTTGCAGTCTTGGTTTAATCAGGAGCAAATTTCTCCTACTACAGTTGCTGAATTTGATGATAGCGCTATGATGAAGCATTTTGGTCAATCGGGCTATGGTGTATTTTGCACACCCAGTATTATTGAAGAGCATGTAGCAGAGCATTATGGAGTATCAATTATTGGTCGTACAACACAGGTTACTGAACGCTTTTACGCTATTTCACCTGAGCGTAAAGTGAAGCATCCTGGAGTTAAGTTATTAGTCAAGGCTGCTCAGGAAATATTCTCAGATGCGCTAGGATAAAACTCATTAATATTGGCTAACATTGCGTTTACAGTGGCTAAATCACCATTGTAAGCAGCATCAATAAACTGTTCTTGATCGCCAGCAAACAAAAAAGACGAGAATAAAATACATAAAATAGCGGCTGCTTTTGTTGCAGGTTTAAGCATTATTACTACTCAGGGTGACTGATTACATATAGCTGGAAATCTATAATCTGGCATAAATAGAATGCCTCTACCCCAGATATATTCTGTTTGTTAAGCATATTGACTATGTCACTTTATGATTTTCTAGCTATAGCAGTATAGACAGGGCTAGTGAATATTAAAGTATCTACACAGCCCTTCACCCTCAACACTTAGCCTCGGTTGATACGATGTATATACATGTATTTACAACAACCTAGTTATAGTATATACTCGTATATACAAATAAACATCAAGGCTATTCCTATGTCACTAACCAAAGTATTCAAAAGCGGTAACTCTCAGGCTGTGAGGATTCCCGCCGAACTCCAGTTCGACCGCCTAGATATGGATTACGAGATAGAGCGTATTGGTGATGAGCTACGTATACGCCCAGCTAAACGCCGTTTAACCAACCTAATGAAGAAATTCGAAGGTTTTTCTGATGACTTCATGGCACAAGGCAGAGAATCAGACGATGAGCCAGAAAGGGATATGCTGTAGATGAAGTACATGCTAGACACTAACATTTGTATTTACTTGATGAAAAAGCATCCCAAGGAAGTCGCTGACCGTTTTGCTGATTGCTACTACGGTGATGTCGTCATTTCATCTATCACATTAGGCGAGCTTGAGTATGGTGTAGAAGTCAGTGCTGAAAAAGAAAGAAATGCCCAAGCACTGAAGTTACTCCTAGAAGATATACCCGTAATGCCGTTTGAGGATAAAGCAGCTCAGTCATACGGCGTTTTACGGGCTGGTGCGCCTAAACGCAAAGGTGATGCTCTGGATAAGCTAATAGCAGCTCATGCAAAGTCGTTGGATGTAGTGCTTGTTACTAACAATGTTAAAGACTTTCAAAAATACCCTGGCATTACTATAGAAAATTGGGTGAATAACCACTGATATTGCTCAAGACAAGCTATTTAGGCCAGAGAGCCGCTAAGCGGCTTTTCTAAAACTCTAAAGACTGATCAGTCAAACAACTGACGCATATCAAAAAATAAATCCAAAAATAATCCTACTATTCTTACGAGCAAAAATAACACGGCAGGAGTAGTATTTTATGTTTAAAAAAATATCTCTTTTTATATTTTTAGGACTATTGTTTTCGAATTTTGCTAGTGCAGAGTTTAAATGTTTAAAATATGTTAATTCAAAGTGTGAATTAATTGACATAAACAGGG